>DAOVWW010000053.1 GCA_030636465.1 Gammaproteobacteria bacterium | reverse complement strand
TATACTGGACTGATGGCCATATCGGTTATTATAATTAAGTCATTAATACCGTCTCCAATTATCGAAAATAGAACTCTGTAAGTGGTATTACTCGGTAGACTTACAATCGTTGGACCGGTGTTACGAGAAAGGCTGCTGACGTTTGGACACGTGCTATCGATAGCAATTCTGCTGCCACCGGGTGTCAATACACCTATACTCACGACGCCCGAGCCCGCATCTAATTGTCTGTCTATAAGTATCTGATTCGACGCGACTGAGGGATTGGAAGAGGAAATCACCGGCCCACGTAACTCAGCACAACCGCATGCGTCATCTACCAAACTGTATAAAAGATATTCCAGAGGGATTGCCGTGTCACCGCAGGTAAGAGTAAATCCGTTGATTGTCAGATCTGCACATACGGATGGACATTCCGCAACAGCCGGGGAGGTCTCTGCATGTGCTGGCAGCACCACACTTTTCACGATAGGTTTTGACCAAGATTCTGGTAGGCTTTTACCTGCAATGATAGCACCGCTACCTGCGGCTAATGATTTTAATAATTTACGACGAGATTGGTCAGACATATTACACCCTTGAGAGTTAGTATTATTTTTGCTGGGTGGATTCTACACACGGGCATAAAGTTTGTCATTAGTGGAGATCCAAATTGACGGCTTTGGGTCCAGACTGTGTGAAAACGTAAACCCAGATATAATCCTGTTATCAAATAACCGGGATTAGAAATGAAGCGTTTTATTGAAGGCGAGCACAGAACCCAAAGTACATTATTCCCTGAGTTACTCGATGACTACGTCGATGAGAATAATTCGGTCAGGGTTATCGAAGCTTTTGTAGATGAATGCGATCTCCGTCATCTTGGTTTCCAAGGTGTCGACCCCCATGCTACAGGCAGACCTTCCTATCATCCTTCCATACTGCTGAAGCTCTTTATTTATGGTTATCTCAATCGTGTTCAATCAAGCCGGCGGCTTGAGCGAGAGACTCAACGTAATGTTGAGGTGATGTGGTTAACGGGTCGTCTGACACCAGACTTTAAAACCATTGCTGATTTTCGTAAGAACAATGGCAAAGCCATTCGTGCAGTGTGTCGTGAATTTGTGGTGTTATGCCGGCAGCTCAATTTATTTGCTGATGCGATCGTGGCCATCGATGGCAGCAAGTTTAAAGCAGTGAATAATCGAGATAAGAACTTCACCCGAGCCAAGATGAAGAAACGGTTGGAACAGGTTGAGAAAAGCCTTGATCGATATTTCTCTGAGCTCGACAAAGCCGACCGGGAAGACCCTGCCATTGCCGACAGTCAAGCCATCAACATTAATGAAAAGATCACGGCATTAAAGCAAAAGATGGCAGACCTGAAAGTCCTCGATGCCCAAATGCAAGATGCACCTGATAAACAGATATCATTAACTGATCCCGATGCACGCTCGATGGCCACCAGCACTAAAGGTTCTGGGATAGTAGGTTATAACGTTCAGAGCGCAGTGGATACGAAACATCATTTGATTTCTGCTCACGAAGTGACGAATGTGGGCAATGATCGACGACAGCTTGCAAAAATGTCAACGCTGGCGCGCACAGAAATGGGTGTCGAAGACCTCACTGTCATTGCTGACCGGGGTTACTACACCGGTGAGGAATTGTTGTCCTGCCATGATGCAGGCATCACGACATATGTCCCAAAACCCCAGACATCTGGCGCAAAGGCAGCGGGACGTTTTGGACGAGAAGAGTTTCATTACGATACCGAAGCAGATGAATATTCTTGCCCGGCTGGAGAACGCTTAATCTGGCGTTATGCATCTAAAGAGAAAGGACTCACGATGCACCGTTACTGGAGTTCCAATTGCCTATCTTGCGCAATAAAAGAAAAGTGTACACCTTCCAGAGAACGACGTTTTGCACGCTGGGAACACGAAGCCGTTCTTGAGTTAGCTGCCGAGCGTTTGGCGAATGATCCAAAAAAGATGTTAACGCGCAAGCAAACAGTTGAGCATCCATTTGGTACGATCAAAATGTGGATGGGCGCCACCCACTTCCAGATGAAAACCCTCAAACATGTTAGTACAGAAATGAGCCTACATGTGCTTGCCTACAACCTAACGCGCGTGATGAACATCCTGGGCATTAGACCACTTATCAGGGCAATACAGGCTTAACAGCCTGTTGCTGAACACTGAATCTGGCATTTTGTGTTTCTATCTGGCTACCACAGCTGAAAAATATCAGTCTCAAATAAACCGTTAATATAAAATATTAATTCCAGCTATCGGTACAACAGCTTGTAGCGACCTTGTTGTAAGCACTGGTGATCAAAACAACAGGCCTTTTGTGTTTTCACACGGCCTGGGTCGACAACGGTAGTTTCCTAAAGCCCCGAAAAAGGCGGCTTTTTAGTGGTTTGCTCTCACGAAGTATAAAAACGGCAGCCATCGACTGTGGGTTCAACCCATTGCCGACATTTATCCACCTAACTCTGTTAAACATTGTCGTGTTCTATCGATTAATGCTTGTATCCTTCCTGGATCAGCTTCTATATCTCCGATAGCACCCAATACTTCTTCAGATAGTTCAGCATTTACCCCAAGTACTTTCATGGCTTCGACTACCGAAGCCATGAATTGCAGGTACTCTTCATAGCTCATTGTTAACTTGTTCTTTATATCTACTGCCAGGTTAAAAATTTCTTTCTCACTCAAATCTGTTATTTCCCTTGCAGGTATCTCTAATAATTTTTCAACAGCTTTGCATGTCAGGTGATTGGGGTCAGCAGTTGAGAGAGCTGTGCCACGAATACGATGTACATTCATAATGAAAGGGGTAACTTTACCCATTCTTTTGATATGCATTCCAAGGGCATAAGAATCTGCACCGAGCTCGTTATGGTGATGCCAATAATCACCCCATAGCTCTTTCATAGACATCGGTTGGGGCCCAATATATAAGGATTGCAAACAGTGATATACCTCATGGTCAATTACATAATTAAGATAGTCATTACTGGAAATCCGCATATCACCTGGTATTCTTCTAACAAACTCATGTGATAACCCAAGAAGGCTTTCAGTTGCCACAATTGAGTCTTTAGCGACCACCTGAGGATTGATGGTCAAGACACATACATTTTCCTGCCAGCCGAGTGGCTCACCAGCTTTGAATAAAGCAGCTGATGGCATTGTATATTGCAGCATTGTCAAAATACGATTTGCACTGGCAAGCATCAGATCTTCACGTAATTCTGGTGGATGCTCGTAGTCCAGACTTTTCGGTTCAAACCCAAGAGCAATACCCAGCGTTACCATGTCCCCTACGAATTGGTCCCCGCCTTTCAGGATTAGAAAGGTAATGTCAGGATAAGTCTTTCGATATTTATCTAAGCTCCTATCTAACAATTCATCAAGATGAGTCTTCTCAACGAAAATCTCAGAATCTCCATCTTCAATGCAATAAGAAGTAGTAGATATAATTAATGTGAGTACAAGGTAGACTATTCTAGTTAGATTTATCATCATAAATAAGTTAGTTGGAAAATGAGTACTGTATCATCAGTTTAAACGAATAATTGATATTTACCTGGCAAAATAATCATCAGTTGTTGGCCGTGCTGAGCCAAAGTCTCTTGTTTTGAAATTAACTACTTTGCGCCGACAAACAACGATTTCCCTTAATTTTAAAATGTCTGCTATTGTAAAATCAGGGCAGGTAACTTAGTACAAACTCGGCTCACCTTCTGGTCTGGATTTAAATCTCCGGTGCACCCAGAAATACTGATCCGGCATTTCCCTGATGCCTTGCTCGACGACCTCATTCATACGCCGCGCATCTTCAACCGGATCTTTTGTTGGGAAGCCTTCAAGAGGTGGCAAAAAAATCACCTCATAACCTGCGCCATGTGGCAGCATTTTTGTGAAGCAGGGAATAACCGCGGCCTTGCTTAATCGGGCGAAGCGGGACAACCCCGGTGTGACTGCCGTCTGGACACCAAAGAAGGGAGCAAACACCTTGTCACTGGAGCCAGGATCCTGATCAGGCAAATAATAAAACGGACTCCCACCACGAACCAGTTTGACTACCTGGCGCAAATCGGCTTTGCGCTCAATCATAATACCGCCAAAACGGCTGCGGCTGCGGCGTATCAAACTATCCACCAATGGGTTTCGAATGGTCTGGTACATGCTTAACATGTGGCGTTCTGGAGCAAGGGTAAGCCCTGCTATTTCCATAGCGACGAAATGAGGGGCCAGTAATATTATTGGCTTTCCTGCTGCTAGCTGTTCATCAAAATAGTGTCGATCACGTATTTTTACCAGTCGCTGCAAGCGTCGCTGTGATGCGAATAAATTTATACCTATCGTCAACACTGCCTGTCCTAGCGATTTAAAATGTTTCCTCATCAAGGATTCAATTTCATCCGTATCAAGCTCAGGAAAGCACAACTCAAGATTAGTTTTGACTATGTGTGCTCGACGCCCGGCCACACGAAACAGAATGATACCCAGCCCTCTACCGAGGAATGCGGTCAGTCGGTACGGTAACAGACTGATCAGCCAGATTAGAAGGATGCCTAACCAGAGCAACCAGTATCGCGGGTGGAGAAATTGCAGGGCACCTCTATTAATTCTGGATGCGTCAGATTGGGATTCAAAAGCTGTCATATCAAGGCAAGGATCGCACGGAATAGCCAGCTATTGCGAAGATTTATAACGCAGATATGGCAGATTTTGGAGTCAATATGATCATTCATGGATTACTAGAGTTGCCCTTAATTAATAGGGTGCTTTTTCGCCAGCCGGGCGAGTCTTGAATAATTTGAAGGTCCAGGCATACATTTCCGGCATGCGCCTGATACCTTCTTCCAATGCCTTATTCATTATTGTGGCATCTACCACATCATCTCCAGAGGGGAAATCCTCAAGTTCCGGGTCTATATACAGTTCGTAGCCTTTACCTCCTGGCAGGCTGTGCATGAAAATCGGCAGAACTTTAGCATTGCCCAGGCGCGCCATCATCGATAGGCTGGTCACCGTCCAGCTCTGTACTCCAAAAAATGGAGCAAAGACGGATGCCCTGGAACCAAAATCTTCATCAGGCATAAAATATCCGGTATAGCCTTTGCGTAATGACCGGATCATGGGCCGCAACCCCTGATCCCGGTTGACCACTACATTTCTGTTACGTTCTCGCCCACGATACATCATCCAGTTTAAGACAGGATTCTTTAACGGTTTCATCATGGTCACGCCGGGGTTGTAGTGAGACATGTATCGACCACATAAATCGACTGTTATAAAGTGGCCAGTCAAAAACACGACATTCTGCCCCTGATCAATTAGCTGCTCAAATTTATCCATGCCAAACACGGTAGTCAGTCTGCGTATACGGCTAGCAGAAGACCACCAGCTTATAGCCAGATCAAAAATGCTCGCACCGTAGGCTTCAAAGTGGCCAACCACCAGTCTCTGCTGCTCTTCTTCAGACAAATCAGGGAAACACAGGGCGATATTAATTCCAGCAATGCGCCTGCGCTTATCATTGACGCGGTAGAATAATCGGCCTATCGCACGCCCCATGAAATGCAGAGCTGGCAGGGGTAAAAATACCAGCAGTCTTAACAGAATGAGGAAAAACCACAGCCCCCAAAACCTGGGATGAAGAAATGACCACTCAAAGTGCGTCTGCGCTGCGGTGCTCTTTTCTGATTTACTGTCTCTATCTGACATTAGTCCGTACACTTTAGGATGACGACTCACTTTTTATCAGGCATTATTATGCCATGGATAACAAGCAAGCCCTGATACGTTTTTATCAACTGTTGCGCCAGCATGGACTGAATGACTCGCACAGCGGAAATATCTCATACCTGCACGACAGTGATTTTTTCATTACGCCTACAGGTTCCTGTGCTGACCTTGCAGAAGCAAAGGATTTGGTTCATTGCACCATGGATGATAAGAACGTCCCGGAGGCCTCTCTGGATCAGCATGCACACCGTGCTATCTATCGACATAACCCCGAAGCACGTGCCGTCATACACAGCCACAACCCCTACACACTGGCACTAACACTTAATGGGGAAGACTTTGTTCCGGTAGACCTTGAAGGTCAGTACTACTTCCCGCGTGTACCCGTTATCTCCATCAGCTTCAAAACCTATTTCGAACATTCCCCCATTCTAATTGCCACTGCACTGGCTGAGTACCCCGTTGTAGTCGTCCGTGGACATGGCATTTATGCTCAGGGTGAGTCACTGGAAATGGCCTACAAATGGGTCTGTTCACTGGAGCAATCGGCTAAAACGGCCTTTTTAGCCAGGCAAGCCGGCACTTTCAGTGACGACCACGAACATCTAATGGAATAGATTATTATTAAATCTTCTTCTCATTCAGTGGACATGGATAGACCACCTGGATTTGCTGACACACCGGTCACCATATTAAAAGGCGTAGCTTCGCGTGTTGCAGCAAAGCTGCAACGGCTTGGCATCGAAACCATTCAGGACTTATTGTTTCATCTGCCTGCCCGCTACGAAGACCGCACCCAGCTAAAACCTCTTGGCGCTGTCGAGGTGGGTAATGAAGTATTAATCCAGGGCACAGTTGAACTCTCTGAAGTTCGTTTTGGCCGTCGTCGCATGTTATTAACACGCATTTCTGATGGCACAGGTTTTATTACCCTGCGTTTTTTTCACTTCTCTGCTGCCCAACAAAGAAGTCTGGCCCGGGGTGCTGTTGTCCGCTGCTATGGTGAAGCAAGACGTAGCGGGTCTGATCTCGAAATTGTTCACCCTGAGTACAAGATCATCAATGCTGAAGTTGCGGAGCTTATCGAACAGACGCTCACACCCGTATATCCAACCACCGAAGGTGTTCATCAATTATCACTAAGGCGTT
This sequence comes from Gammaproteobacteria bacterium, assembly GCA_030636465.1. Taxonomy (GTDB): domain Bacteria; phylum Pseudomonadota; class Gammaproteobacteria; order BMS3Bbin11; family BMS3Bbin11; genus BMS3Bbin11. The sequence continues at coordinate 1,460 of DAOVWW010000053.1, read as the reverse complement.
TTACTGAACAGGCTGTTAACTTATTGAACCAGCAGGCATATAGATTACCTGAACTGCTGAAGACATCCAGCTGCCAAAACATGCACCTTCCTTTACTGGCAGAATCACTGCATTACATACATCGCCCTCCACGCAATGCCAACACCCGCCTTTTACAGGACGGTATGCACCCGATGCAAAGGCGGCTAGCACTGGAAGAATTAATTTCACATCACCTGTCGATCAGACAATTACGACAACGCGGGAAAGAAAATCGCTCAGTTTCAATCCCGGATGCAGAAAAACTCACTGCTGACTTTATTGATCAGCTGCCCTTTTCTTTAACATCTGCTCAACAACGTGTTATCAACGAAATCTTTTCTGACCTTGGAAAAAAAACAGCGATGCAACGTCTGCTGCAAGGTGACGTCGGATCTGGCAAGACCGTGATAGCAGCTTTGGCTGCCCTCGCCACCCTGCGTGCCGGCTATCAGGTTGCAATAATGGCGCCAACCGAATTACTTGCCGAGCAGCACCTGCAAACACTGTCCAAATGGTTATCTCCTTTAAATATTCGCATCTCCATGTTAACCGGCAAGCTGCCAGCAGCTAAAAAGAGAGACATTCTTGCTACGATGGCAAATGGTGAGTCGCAACTGGTCATCGGAACACATGCATTGTTCCAGGAAGACAGTAAATTCAAACAGCTGGGATTGATCATTGTCGATGAGCAACACCGCTTCGGTGTTCACCAGCGCCTTGCACTAAGAGAAAAAGGGCGGCTGGCAAAGTTTGTTCCACATCAGCTAATCATGACCGCAACACCAATTCCCCGAACACTTGCAATGACCGCCTATGCTGATCTTGATACCTCAATCATTGATGAATTACCGCCTGGCCGTCAACCAGTAGAAACTGCAGTAATGCCTGATAGCAAACGGGAACAAATCGTTCAGGCTGTACAGAAAGCATGTCTGGAGGGCCGACAGGTTTACTGGGTGTGTACATTAATTGAAGAATCAGAAGTCCTGCAATGCCAGGCGGCGGAAGTCACAGCCGAGCTGCTGTCTGAAGCATTACATGGCCTTAGTGTCAGCCTGATACATGGACGCATGAAAGCCAAAGAAAAAGATGCCATCATGAATGATTTTCGTCATGGCAACACAGATGTACTGGTCGCAGGCACTGTCATTGAAGTGGGTGTAGATGTGCCCAATGCCAGTCTGATGATTATTGAAAATGCTGAACGCCTGGGGCTGGCACAGTTGCATCAATTACGCGGCCGAGTCGGCCGTGGCTCTACCGCCAGCGCCTGTGTTTTAATGTACCAGGGGAAACTCTCTGCCAACGGTCGTGCCCGCCTTGCTGCCATGCGCGAGACCGCCGACGGATTCGAAATTGCCCGCAGAGACCTTGAATTACGTGGCCCGGGTGAACTCCTGGGCACACGCCAGACTGGCCTGCTGCAACTACGTATCGCC
>DAOVWW010000338.1 GCA_030636465.1 Gammaproteobacteria bacterium | reverse complement strand
CGGTGCCACCTTAGCAACGGCCTGACCCAGCGTACCATAACCTATAATACCGAGCTTCTTACCGGCGATCTCTTCTATTGGGAAATCTAAAAGGCAGAAGTTTTTACTGCGTGACCAATTGCCGTTTTGTACCGCAGCGCTGTAATTCATTAGTTTTGTTGAAAGTGCCAGGATAAGGGCAAAAACATGCTGTACTACTGATGGTGTGGCGTAATTGCGCACATTTGAGATGGCGATACTGTTTGCCTGTGCAGCTTCAATATCGATATGGTTAAAGCCGGTAGCAGCTGCACAGATGTATTTTAGCTCATGAGCATATGAGAGATCTCCAGCATGGAGCTTGCACTTGTTGGTAATGATGATTTCTGTATCACTGATACGATTTTTTAATTCTTCAGGTGAAGTCGAATCGTAGTATTTCCATGACAATGTCAGGTCATCCAATGATGCTAGTGACAGGTCGTTCGGTCCAAGGGTCGCGAGATCGAGAAAGGTGGCTTTCATGGTTTTGTTTTTTTACTTTGTGGAGTCTGGATAGGATTGTTTAAGCTCAGCGTGTAAAATCTATAGTCTTATAAATCTATTGGGCAATCATTGATGAGTACATTTGTCGGTGCCGAAAATTTTAAGCACGATAAGCCAGCGCGTATAGGCGTCATGCTGGTTAATTTAGGCACTCCGGATAATACCTCGGTTAAGGCTGTGCGTCGCTATCTTGATGAGTTTCTGTCTGACCCCCGGGTGGTGGAATTTCCTAGACTCCTCTGGTGGATAGTGATGCAGCTGTTTATCCTGCGCTTTAGGCCAGGCAAGGTTGCAAAGGCCTATAAAAAAGTCTGGCGTAAGGATGGTTCTCCGCTACTGGTTTATTCACAGGCACAGGCAGAAGCTTTACAGGGAGTTCTGGACGGACATTTCCCGGAACGCTACAAAGTTTCCCTGGCTATGCGTTATGGACAGCCTGCGATTAAGGATGTGATGGAAGAATTCCGCCAGCAGCACTGTCGATACCTGCTTGTCATCCCCATGTTCCCACAATATTCCGCCACCACAACCGCATCGGTGTTTGATGAAGTAAGCCGTATATTAAAATCCTGGCGTATGCTGCCGCAGATGCGCATGCCGATGCATTATCATGATAAACCTTCATATATTGATGCACTGGCTGAGAGTATTGAGGCAAGCTGGAAAGATAATGGCCGTGGCCAGCAATTATTGATGTCATTTCATGGTCTGCCTCAGCGTTATCATAAGGCAGGAGACCCGTATTATTGTGAAAGTATGAAAACAGCACGTCTGTTGGCAGACAGGCTGGGTCTGGAAGATGCTGCATGGCAGGCGTTATTCCAATCTCGCTTCGGACGTGAGCCCTGGCTGCAGCCATATCTTGATAAAACGCTTATGGTTTTACCCGAATCTGGAGTGACTTCTGTCGATGTCGTCTGCCCCGGGTTTGCGGCAGACTGCCTGGAGACACTGGAAGAGGTGGCTGAAGAAAATCGTTTATTGTTTATTCAGGCAGGGGGAGAGCGATATCATTATATCCCGGCACTTAATGATCAGACTGGACATATTAAAATGCTAGCTGATATTGTAGATGAAGAAACCAAAAGCTGGCTGGTCGAGCAGGAAAATTATAATAATCCAGCACGAACCGAGAAAAGGCAAAAACAGGCGCTTAAGCAAGGTGCTGAAAACTGAAAAGTGCCCTGAATGTTTAAAAGAATCAATCACGTGAGGAAACTATGAAAAAATTATTATTAACATGGGTGTTTTTATTCATTGCTGCTGAGGCAGTTGCCGGCACGCCTGTGCCTGACTACAAGGCGGAACAGATAGCGCCACATACCTATGTCATTATTGGCCCGACAGAAAGGCCCAACCCGGAAAACCTGGGTTTTATGAATAACCCTGCAATGATTATCGGCAAGGATAGCGTCATCATTATAGATCCGGGTTCAAGTCTCGAGTCTGGACGTATGGTATTACGGCAGTTGAAAAAGTTAACAGATAAACCTGTAACACATGTATTTGTCACCCATGTTCACGGCGACCACTGGTTGGGTAACCAGGCTGTCCGTGAGCAGTATCCGCAAGCTAAATATTATGCCCATCCAGAAATGATCAGAAAGGCGAAAGAGTCTGAAGCAGAGGCCTGGGTCAACATGATGAGCAGCCTGACCAATGGTGCAACTGATGGGACCGAGGCTGTGATCCCGGAAAATGAACTGCAGGATGGTGACATATTCACAGTACCCGGTCTCACTGTGAAAGTGCGTATCATGCCTGCTGTACACAGCTATACCGACGCGATGTTTGAGATTGTTGAAGATGGTGTGTTTTTCACTGGTGACAATACTACCTATAAGCGTATCGCAAGGTTTGATGATGGGACTTTTCGCGGCACTATCGCCATGGCGGACAAAATAATTGCGGAAAATTATAAGGTTTATGTCCCTGGCCATGGTCCTGCTGGAGATAAAGAAATCATAGTAAGCTTTAGAAATTATGTGGTCACGCTGTATGAGACAGTCGCCGCCTTATATGAAGAAGGTCTATCTGATTTT
>DAOVWW010000318.1 GCA_030636465.1 Gammaproteobacteria bacterium | reverse complement strand
GGATGATAAATCAGGCCCTGGTAAAAGTATGCAACATGAGCAGATTCGAGATTTAACTAACAATGACCTGTGGCGGGCTGCCAGAGATGCTGAAAAAGGAATAAGGAGCCCCTCAGGCAGCAGAAATACTAACAAAAACACCTCGTCCTCAATTCCAAAAAGCGGGCCGGGTTCGGCAGAAGATCTGGATTCCGTGATCAACGAAGTCGAGTCGTTTGTTAAGCAGTGGGAAGAAGGGAAGTAATGCATCAGTTCCAAGTTCCAAGACGAAAAATTAAGGGCTAAATAGGTTTATAATCGCTCCGCTAAATTCATCGCAGTAATATACATTTTAATCAAACCACATAAACATTAAGTGAGACGCTATGCGCCCCAGTAACCGTGCACCCGATGAAATGCGGGAAATCAAATTTACCCGGAATTTTACCAAACATGCAGAAGGCTCTGTGCTGGTTGAGTTTGGACACACCCGTGTGTTGTGTACTGCGACGGTCGAAGAAAAGGTTCCCCATTTTTTAAAAGGCAAGGGGCAGGGCTGGGTTACTGCAGAATATGGCATGTTGCCGCGTTCCACCAATACTCGTATGGGTCGTGAAGCGGCACGTGGCAAGCAGGGTGGACGCACTATGGAAATACAGCGGCTGATCGGGCGTTCGTTAAGAGCTGCAGTCGATCTTAAAGTGCTTGGCGAGCGTAGCATTACTCTGGATTGTGATGTTATTCAAGCTGATGGTGGTACACGCACAGCCTCTATTACCGGGGCCTGTGTTGCATTATCCGATGCGGTTAATGGTTTGCTTCAGCAGGGTATTTTAAAAGAAAACCCTATTCAAAATATGGTGGCTTCTATATCAGTGGGTATTTACCAGGGTGTACCGGTACTTGACCTTGATTACGCAGAAGACAGTAATGCTGAAACCGACATGAATGTGGTGATGGATGAAACGGGTGAATTTATAGAAATTCAGGGAACTGCCGAGGGTAAAACATTTTCAATGGACGAAATGATAGCAATGACTGAACTTGCGAAAAATGGCATTGCTGAAATTATTATTCATCAGAAGCAGGCTTTAGAGGGAAATGTTTAATGGACAGGCGTATCGTGCTGGCAACAGGAAATGCCGGTAAATTAAAAGAGATAAAAGATATATTCTCTGGTGTAAATATAGATATTGCAGCCCAGTCTGAATTTGATACTCCCGAAGCACTAGAAGATGGACTGAGTTTTGTTGAGAATGCCATAAAAAAGGCCAGGAATGCAGCCGCTTTTACTGGTCTGGCTGCTTTATCGGATGATTCAGGCATAGAAGTCGATGCACTAAACGGCGAGCCGGGGATTCATTCGGCGCGTTATGCCGGTGATGATGAGAGTAATATTCAGCGTCTTATTAGAGAGCTGGATGGTGTGCCAGAAGAGAAAAGGACAGCCCGTTTTCAATGCGTCATGGTATATATCAGGCATGCTAATGACCCTGTACCCATTATTACCCATGGCGTTTGGGAAGGGAGAATACTTGAATCTGTACAGGGAGTAGGCGGTTTCGGTTATGACCCGATATTTTTTGTGCCTGAACGAGACTGTAGCGCAGCTGAGCTGAGCGCAGCTGACAAAAATAGTTTGAGCCACCGCGGCAAGGCATTGCGCCAGATGCTTGATGTGCTCGCTTCGATTTATTAATCAAAGGTTTCTTAGGCAGGCATGATCGCAAACGCAGCGATTCCACTTTCTCTCTATATTCATATTCCCTGGTGTGTGCGTAAATGCCCATACTGTGATTTTAATTCCCATCAGGCCGACAGTTCAGGCATCCCCGAGCAGGATTATTTAGCGGCGCTGTTTAAAGATTTTGAACAGCAGCTGCCGCGCATATGGGGCCGGCGTGTTTCAACTATTTTCTTTGGTGGGGGTACGCCCAGCTTACTCTCAGCAGAAACAGTATCGGATCTGCTTTCAGGTATTCGTGCCCGAATACCTTGTGTGCCGGGTCTTGAGACTACCATGGAAGCAAATCCTGGCAGCCTGGACGTTGTAAAATTTCAGCAATTCCGTGATGCAGGTGTTAACAGGTTGTCGTTAGGCGTACAAAGTTTCTCTGATCAAAGCCTGCAGACACTGGGAAGGATACATGATACAGAACAAGCACATCGGGCCATACAGTCGATCAAAGCATGTCGGTTCGATAGCTATAATATAGACCTGATGTTCGGCTTAGCTGGCCAGGATATCGCAGCGGCCAGCCTGGATCTTCAGACAGCGCTAAATTACCAGCCGCCCCATCTATCTATGTATCAACTGACTATAGAGGCCAATACTCCATTTAGTCATAGTCCACCAGAAAAGCTGCCAGATGATGATTTGCTGGCAGATATGCAGGATGTGCTGGCCGCCGAAGCCGCACAGGCTGGTCTTGAACGCTATGAGGTTTCAGCCTATGCAAGAAATGACTCGCAATGCCGCCATAATGTGAACTATTGGGAGTTTGGAGATTACCTGGGAATCGGAGCCGGTGCACATTCAAAGATTACTGATCAATCAGGTATATATAGATTTTCAAGGCCCAGGCTGCCCAAACAATATATCGCCACTGCGGGTACTAATGAGTCTGTCATCAATGAACGGCAGCTCGATCAGAAAGACCTGATTCTTGAGTTTATGATAAATGCTCTGCGGCTGAAGCAGGGTTTCTCTCTGCAGCAGTTCTCATTGACGACAGGGTTGCCTGGAGAAGTGCTTACTGATGGGATTAATGAAGCCATCAAGAAGGGTTTACTGGTGAAAGATGATGACAGGGTAAGAGCATCAGACCGGGGTTTTAGCTTTC
>DAOVWW010000280.1 GCA_030636465.1 Gammaproteobacteria bacterium | reverse complement strand
TCCAGCTACTCAACAGAAGCTGGGTAAGAAAAATATCGTCAATAACTTCTGTACGTCGGTCACCTCCAACCAGACATTCTGTAGTGCCTGTCACGTGGGTTATGGCTGGAGTGATGACAAATTTGATTTCACTTCAGAAAGCAATGTTGACTGTGTCGTTTGTCACGATACGACCGGTAAGTACAAGAAGCTTCCTGGATTGTCTGGTCATCCTAACTATAAAAAGATGGAGTGGCCTCCACATTCTGGCAAGTTCCGTGAAGCGACGGATCTGAAAACCATTGCACAAAAAGTGGGTAAAACCAGCCGTACCAGCTGTGGTACCTGCCATTTCTATGGTGGTGGTGGCGATGCGGTTAAGCATGGTGATCTTGATAGCTCGCTGAAGCAACCTCAGAAATATCTGGATGTGCATATGGATGCCAAAGGTCTGGATTTCTCCTGTGGTAAATGTCACCTCAGCGATTCTCATGAGGTAACCGGTAGCCGTTATGCACCTACTGCGGTTGATGACAATGGTGCCTTAATCCGTGGTAACAAAGAGGGTAGAAATCCAACTACCTGTGTTGCCTGTCACGGTAATACACCACATCCTCCTGGTACGGATGCGGTCGAAAAGCTGAATTCGCATACCGACAAGATTGCGTGTCAGACCTGTCATATTCCAGCTTATGCACGTGGTAAAAAAGCCACCAAGATGACCTGGGACTGGTCGACTGCCGGCAAGCTGGATGAAAAAGGACAGCGTATACGCACACGTGGTAGTGACGGCAATGTTGTCTACGATAGCAAGAAGGGCGATTTCACCTTCGAGCGTTACGTTATTCCTGAGTATGTCTGGTTCAATGGTGAAGTTAAGTTCACCCTGTTCGGCGATAAGGTTGATACCAGTGATGTTGTGAAGATCAACGAGTTCCAGGGTTCAGCAGGTGATCCAGACTCTCGTATCTGGCCAGTAAAAACCTTCCGTGGCAAACAGCCTTATGATGTGGGTAATGAAACACTGGGTGTGTTCCATACTGCCGGTAAGGATGATGCTGCCTACTGGGGCAACTATGACTGGGATAAAGCCATGGAATGGGGTATGAAAGCAATGGGCGTTGAATACAGTGGCGAAATGATGTTTGTCGAAACTGAAATGAGCTGGCCTATTACCCATATGGTTGCACCTAAGGAAGATGCCCTTGAGTGTAAGCAGTGTCATAAGGAAAAGGGTCGTCAAAAGAATATTGATGGTGTTTATATGACCGGTACCAACAATACGCAAATCATTGATTTCCTCGGCTTTGCTGCGGCTTTGATGGCGTTGATTGGTGTATTAATTCACGGTGGCATTCGCTACTACATGAGTAAGAGAGGTTAAGGCAATGAAAAGAATCTATATTTTCAAGCGTTTTGAACGCTTCTGGCATTGGTCTCAGGCTGCGTTGATCATCACTATGTTGGTGACTGGTTTTGAGGTTCATGGTTCCTATGACCTGCTGGGTTTCAAAACCGCAGTGACAACGCATACTACGGCGGCATGGACATTAGTGTGGTTGTGGGTATTTGCCATCTTCTGGCATTTCACCACCGGTGAGTGGAAGCAGTATATCCCTACCACGGATAAGCTGAAGGCGATGATGCTTTATTACCTGACAGGTATCTTCACCGATGCACCACATCCGTTCAAACAGACGAGATTGAGCAAGCATAATCCTTTGCAAAAACTCGCCTATCTGTTCGTGCTGGCCGTCATTAATCCGTTGATCTGGATCACAGGCTGGTTTTATCTGTTTTACAATGACTGGGCTGCATGGGGTATTGATTTCCTCAACCTTGAATACGTGGCTTTCTTCCACGTCATTGCAGCGTTCATGATGCTAATCTTCTTTATCGTGCACATCTATCTTGCTACAGCGGGTCACACTCCGACTGCGCATATCAAGGCAATGATTACAGGTTGGGAAGAGACTGACGATTGATTAGCTTTAATCATTCTACAAAGTGCTGGAGCCCGGGTTTATCCCGGGCTTTCGCCGTTATGATTGTTCTATTTATGAGTCTTATGCGTGTAACAGCCGCGCAAGCACAGGAACTGGGTGATGGCAGCGCGATACCTCATGTTGGTGAAAGGGCCAAAGAACATTTTAAACAGTATCAACATTCACCTGGGCATAAGGCATTTGCTATTGCGCCGGGCGGCGCGTGGTACTGGTTGAATGAACTTGAGAGTGAAGCACAGGCAGAAAGAGAGACGCTTCAAAATTGTCAGCAAAACACCCAGCAAAAATGCGTACTCTATGCACTCAATAATCGTATTGTTTTTGATGCGGATAGCTGGTCTGGTCTGTGGGGGCCTTATGCCGATAAAGTCACCGCGAGTAAGGCCTCGGAAGGTGTTAATGTCGGACAACGTTTTCCTGATCTGAGCTGGCTCGATAAAAAGGGCAAGCGGGTTTCTCTGTCTGGTCTGAAAGGCAAGATCACTTTTCTACACTTCTGGGGTTCATGGTGTCCGCCCTGTTTGCGTGAGTTCCCTTCACTCAATAAACTACATGCAGAGATAAAAAATCGATATTCAGATGATGTTGAGATGGTAATGATGCAATTACGCGAACCTTTTGACAAATCAATGAAGTGGGCACAGCAACATGGTTTTTCTAGCATGCCGTTGTACGATTCGGGTGTGAAGGATAGTGAAACCACAAGCTTAATGTTGAAAGATGGTCGTCCGATTAAGGACAGGGAGATTGCGCGAGTCTTTCCCAGCACCTATGTACTCGATCGTAATGGACTGGTGATATTTTCACACCATGGCCCGGTGAGTGACTGGCTGGATTATGTTGCCTTTTTTGATCATGCTGTAAAGGCCACTGCTAGAAAAAGTGTACAGTCAAACAAAAAACACAAGGGCAACTCAGGTGGTTAGCTGAGTTAAAAAAGCTCACGGAGAGATACAAATGCTCAAACTATTTGAATCCATTACCCGCCTTTTCTCGGGCGAGCAGAGGCACTTTGTTGAACAGGATACCGGCTATAGTCTTGCTGAAGCCATTGACCGGGTTATCGAAGGTACAGATACAAAATTACGCCTGGTGCCAGGGTATCGGAAAAAATTGCAACAGGAGGTAGCGGCTTCACTTGAATATATTACCCAATTGGTTGATCAAATTCCGGGACCGATGGAAGTCAGCCGTAAAAAATTTATCAGTGACCCTCAGGTTCGCGCTTACTTTTCTACTCCCGATGAATTACAGAATATTTTTAGCTGTGGCAGTGAGTTGACGTCATTTTTTGATCATCAGGAAAATGCTGCCGATGATGAATGTTGTGC
>DAOVWW010000021.1 GCA_030636465.1 Gammaproteobacteria bacterium | reverse complement strand
GACAGTGCAATACAAACGATTCTTTCCTCTAATGATGACTTCAGCAGGCTCGGCTAAACCAGCACGCGTAGTCATCCTCGGTGTCGGTGTTGCAGGCCTGCAGGCCATCGCCACGGCTCGTCGTCTGGGTGCGCAGGTCTGGGCCTATGATGTGCGTCCGGAAACTGCCGAACAGGTGGAGTCCTTAGGGGCGAAATTTATCGAGCTGGATTTGGGTGAAGAAGGTTCAGGTGAAGGTGGTTATGCGAAAGAATTATCTGATGAGGCTAAAAAACGGCAACAGCAGATGCTCTCTGAAGAATTACAGAAGGCCGACATTCTGATATCAACCGCTGCCATCCCTTGCCGGCCAGCACCACGTCTGATACTTGAAGATACGGTAAAGGGGATGCGCGTAGGATCCGTCATCATTGATATGGCCGCAGCCACCGGTGGTAACTGTGAACTCACTGAGGCCGGTACAGTGGTCATTAAACACGGCATCACTATCGTCGGCCACACTAATTACCCAGGTATGGTACCCGCCGATGCCAGCAGTTTTTTTGCACGGAATTTAGTTAATCTGATGGAATTGCTGGTTACGAAAGAAGACGACAAGCTGGTTCGGCCGGACTACATGGAAGACAAAGTCACCGAAGCGGCCCTGGTAGTGCATCAGGGTGTAGTGAAATTCTGAAACAGCATTTTTTAGTTCAGCAGATGGAAATATTAGAGTAGATCTTAAAAAAACATTCCCGATTAGTGGAGTAAGAATATGACAGAAACTATCACAGCAAGCGGCATGTCACCGGCTGTTGCAGCATTATTTATTTTTGTACTGGCCTGTTTTATTGGTTATTACGTAATCTGGGGGGTGACGCCATCTTTGCACACACCATTGATCTCGTTAACCAATGCTATATCTGGAATTATCATTGTCGGCGCCATACTGGTGACCGGTTCTGAAAACGCAACATCGTTGGAGCAGGGCCTGGGTTTTGTCGCCGTACTGCTGGCGTCAGTTAATATATTTGGTGGTTTTGCTGTGACCCAGCGCATGCTGTCGATGTTTCGCAAGAAAGAAAAGTAATCAGGAAGAGATAACAATATGTTGAATGCTAATACACTCGCGATCGCCTATCTGATCTCTGCCTCCCTGTTTATCCTGGGACTGAAAGGTTTAACCCACCCGTCAACAGCCAGGCGAGGTAATTATCTGGCCATGTTTGGCATGGGCCTGGCGATAGTCGTCACGCTGTTCAGTCCTGCAGTACAAAATTATTCGCTAATATTTGCCGGCCTCGCTATAGGTGCTGTGATAGGCATCGTTGTAGCCATGAAGATTGATATGAAGGCGATGCCTCAGCTGGTTGCTGCCTTCCATAGCCTGGTAGGTCTTACTGCCGTGCTGGTGGCTATCGGGACTTTTACAGAGCATGCCGCCAGTGGAATTATTGATGGCGTTATGCTGGTGGAACTTAGTATCGGTTCATTTATTGGTGCTATCACATTTACCGGTTCATTGATTGCCTTTGGCAAGCTGCAGGGCTTGCTGAGTGGCAACCCTATTGTTTTCAAAGGCCAGCATATGTTGAACCTGGCATTGGGTCTGGTGACCCTGGGGCTAGTGATTCAATTTTCACAGAACAGCAGCTTGACCACTCTGCTGGTAATAACCGTCATCGCCCTGGCTCTGGGGTTTCTGTTGATTATCCCGATTGGTGGTGCTGACATGCCGGTGGTGGTATCAATGTTGAATTCCTATTCCGGCTGGGCTGCAGCGGCCACCGGATTTACTTTACAGAATAATGCGCTGATTGTGACGGGTGCGCTGGTCGGTTTTTCCGGTGCCATACTCTCCTTCATCATGTGCAGGGCAATGAACCGTTCCTTTATCAGTGTCATACTCGGTGGTTTTGGTGGCTCGGATGATGATGAAGAATCGGCTGCTATGCAAGCGGCTAACCAGGGTGTCAAAAGTGCTGCTGTCGAAGACCTGGCCTTCATGATAGAAAATGCCAACAGGTTAATCGTCGTGCCGGGTTATGGTATGGCCGTGGCCCAGGCACAGCATGCCCTGAAAGAACTGACTGACATACTCGATGAAAGAGGTGTTGAAGTAAAATTTGCCATACATCCTGTAGCCGGTCGTATGCCGGGACACATGAACGTGCTGCTGGCGGAATCAGATATTCCCTATGATCATGTCGTTGAGATGGATGAAATCAATCCTGAATTCGCCACTACTGACGTGGCCCTGGTGGTCGGGGCCAATGACGTTACCAACCCTGCAGCAAAAACCGATAAATCCAGCCCCATTTATGGCATGCCGATACTGGATGTAGAAAAAGCCAAGTATATATTTGTCATCAAACGCAGCATGCGCCCCGGTTATTCAGGAATCGAGAATTTATTATATTTCCGCGATAACTGTTCGATGGTGTTTGGCGATGCGAAGGACGTCTGTGAATAGCTAGTTGATGATTTGAATAATAGCTAAACAAAAGTTCCAAGTTCCAAGTTCCAATTCTCAAGATTTTACTTGGAACTTGGAACTTTAGACTTGGAACTTATTTCCCCCTATTCATGCCTGTCAAATGTCTTGAAGCCGCTGGACTGGACCAATTTGTCGCGTTTGGCCTCTTCGAGGTCAGAGCTAACCATCTCTATGACCATTTCTGAGAATGATATCTTTGGTACCCAGCCCAGTTGTTCACGTGATTTAGTCGGGTCGCCTAACAGTGTTTCAACCTCACAGGGGCGGTAGTAGCGAGGATCTACTCGAACAATGACGGTGCCAACTGCCGGACAGCTCCCTGGCAGCTCATCTTTGCTGCTGTCGAGGCTTTCAATAATACCGACTTCTTCAACCCCTACACCCTGCCATCGTAAAGTGATCCCCAGTTCTTTTGCCGACAGATCTACAAATTCTCTGACAGAATGCTGTTCACCGGTGGCGATAGCAAAATCATCCGGCTTATCCTGTTGCAAAATTAGCCATTGCGCTTCGACAAAATCTTTTGCATGGCCCCAGTCACGTTTGGCATCCATATTGCCGAGATATAAACAGTCCTGCATACCCAGGGCGATTCTTGATAGTGCACGGGTGATCTTGCGGGTAACGAAGGTTTCACCGCGTATTGGCGATTCGTGGTTGAACAAAATGCCATTGCAGGCAAACATGCCGTAGGCTTCGCGGTAGTTGACGGTGATCCAGTAGGCATAAAGCTTGGCAACTGCGTACGGTGAACGGGGATAGAAAGGCGTTGTTTCTTTCTGCGGTGTTTCGACTACCTTGCCAAACAGCTCTGATGTTGATGCCTGGTAGAAGCGACAGGTCTCCTGTAACCCAAGCATGCGGATTGCTTCCAGCACGCGCAGTGGACCCAGTGCATCAGAATTAGCCGTATATTCCGGTTCCTCAAAAGATACCGCGACATGGCTTTGAGCAGCCAGGTTATAGACTTCATCAGGCTGAGTCTGCTGGATGATTCTGACCAGACTGCTGGAATCCGTCATATCTCCATAATGCAGGATAAATTTTTGTTCCGATTCGTGCGGGTCCTGATACAGGTGATCAATGCGATCCGTATTAAACAGTGAGGTGCGGCGTTTGATGCCATGAACAATATAACCTTTATTCAGTAGAAACTCGGCAAGATAAGCGCCGTCCTGTCCGGTAATACCTGTAATCAGTGCTGTTTTACTCATAAATAGTCGTTCCTGAATTAGGATGGGAATATTAAGTGGCAGATTATAGCAAATCCTGTGTATTTTCTCCGCATGATAAAGGTCAAATCAAAATCCTGCACGATGCGTATACTTGAGAAAAGTGAATGAGTTGAATGATGACGAAAGTAAAAGAGATAAGTAAATGTTGATAAACCTGGATGACCCGCAAAAACAGCCAGATCCTGGCGTGCCATTGTTATCGCTGGGATTCAGGCCCTTTTTTCTGCTAGCCGGATTATCAGCGGTAATATTAATTCTGCTTTGGGGGCTGGTGTATTCAAACGGCGGGCCTGCATCGGCCTATGGTTCTGTTTACTGGCACGGACATGAGATGGTTTTTGGTTACGTTGTCGCTGTGGTTGCAGGTTTTCTGTTGACGGCAGTAAAAAACTGGACAGGCCGGCAAACAGCAAAAGGGAGCGTATTGTTACTGCTTGCGAGTCTATGGATGCTTGCACGGCTAGTTCCATTCTTTCCCGCCAGCATCCCATACTGGCTGGTCGCGGTTATTGATATAGCATTTCTGCCAGCGGTAGCGCTTGCACTTATGCCTTTATTGTTGAAAACGAAGAATTATCGCAATCTTATCTTTATTGGCATATTGCTGGTACTGGCAGTCATTAACGTGTTCTTTCATATTGGCGTAGCAGGGTTCATTGAAAACGGACAACGCTATGCTTTGTATGCTGCTGTTTATGTGATATTGCTGTTGATCAGTATTATGGGTGGGCGTGTAATTCCTTTTTTTATAGAACGCGGTTTAGATGGTGACTTTAAGCGCAGAAGTTTTCCTCTAATCGATACTTCCTCCAGCCTGTTGCTATTGCTGCTTGGCGTATTACATACGGCAGATTTTACCGGCGCCGGAGTGGCAGTTATTGCATTGATTGCCGCAGTCTTACATCTAATTCGTCTGTTAGGCTGGTACGGTAAAGGTGTCTGGAGAGTGCCGCTATTATGGGTGTTGGTGATGGCCTATGGCTGGATAGTTGTCGGGTTGTTTCTGATGGCTTTGTCCATGTACGGGCTGTTAAGCACATCACTGGCACTGCATGCGCTGACTATTGGCGGTATCGGCTTGATGACTATGGGTATGATGGTGCGGGTTTCCATGGGGCACAGCGGACGTAAGTTATACGCACCTGCGTTTATGGCTACTGCATTTGCTGCGATAAATATTGCTGTCATAGTCAGAGTGTTTTTACCACTAGTGCTACCGGCAAAGGCCTATCCTTCACTGGTGCTGATTTCAGCATTAATATGGGCAATGGCATTTTCTATTTTTGTAGTGAAGATGGCGCCGATTTATTTATCTCCGAGGGCCGATGGTCGGCCGGGGTAATTGTGTTAGCGTACTGCTGAGGGTTTCATCCCTTCCCAGTAGATTCCTTTTTTTGTTTTTGAGCTAGCGCTCGGCTGAGTTTTTCGTCCTTCATGGACGAGTATCTTTTCTTTGCTTGCCCAAAGAAAAGGTACCAAAAGAAAAGGCACCCGACATGCTCGCCCAGAAAAAGATCATTCTGGGTTCCCTGCGATGCTCGAATGAGCCGGCGGGGCGCGAACTCGCTGCGCTCAGACAGGCGCACCCCGAAGACCCCGGCTCATCCTGCGCTTCTCGGCAAGTCTGAACGGGATGTTCAGGTCAATGTCAAAATCAGGGTTGGTGGCAACATTGTAGGTGCGACAAATTCGCACATGTTTTGTCCGAATGAATTCGGACCTATATCAAATCTGTAAATCACTTAATTAATGGCAGGGAGCTGGTTTTGATCTACCCATCCCCTTTTGAGTTGTCGAGCACTGGAAGATTAGGCCGGATAGAGCGAGGACTGTTTGAGCGCAGCGAGTTCCGCAGCGCCGGAATAAGCTGAAGCGCGCAGTGTGCCGAAGGCCAACGATGTAGGGGCGGCTTTTCTTTGGTTCGTTTCTTTTGCCGTGAAAAGAAATGAACTCGCACAACAAGTGCGAAAAGCACGGTAAAAACCTAATCGTAGATTAAAAAGAAACTCCGCCGTGTGCCAGCACAAAATCACCCGCTAACGGCATTATTACCCGATAGGGGCTTGTGAAAAGTCCCAAACGACTCAAGTTTGGCAACAATATGATCGACGCATTGATCTATGCTGTGTGTATCGGTATCAACGATGATTTCAGCCAATTCAGGTTCTTCGTAGGGAGATGAAATACCTGTAAAATCACTGATTTCACCGCGTCGTGCCTTTTTATACATACCTTTTACGTCGCGGTCCTCGCATGTTTCCAGCGAGCAACGAACATAGATCTCTATAAATTCATTTTCGGCTACCAGCTCACGAACACGTCTTCTATCGCTACGAAAGGGTGAGATGAAGGCCGTTATCGCAATAACGCCAGCATCAATGAAGAGTTTTGACATCTCGCCTATGCGTCGAATATTTTCTACCCTGTCCTCAGCGGAAAAACTGAGATCACCACAAAGGCCATGACGGACATTGTCGCCATCAAGTACGATAGTGGCACAATTTTCTTCGTGCAGACGTGCTTCCAGTGCATTGGCGAGGGTAGATTTGCCTGCACCAGACAAACCGGTAAACCACAAAATCAGGCTACGGTGACCATGTAATTTGTTACGATCTTCGCGGGTTATGGCCGTTTTGTGCCAAACAACGTTTTTGCTTTTCATATATATAATTTCAGATTCAGAATTCTGACCGAATATTACCATGAAAAAATGAAGGAGTTACGGTTTACGCATAACCGAAAATAAGATTTGAATAGCCGAGGTACTGCTTGCTGCAGGTAGCTTTTACGATATTTCGTAACACGTTTGAAAAAGCCTACAAACACTATGTCAGCTTGAAATTTTGCTTAATTCCGGTTAGCTTATCCATCCGTAACACTATTCCCGCACATTAATGTCCAAGTCCAGGCCCTCTGAGGCCAGCAAAACAGGCCAGAAGCTCTTCATCAAGACCTTTGGCTGTCAGATGAACGAATACGATTCCAATCGCATGGCTGACCTTCTTGCAAGGTCGCATGGTATGTCTGTGACCACAGATCCTGAGCAGGCAGATGTCTTGTTGCTGAATACTTGTTCAGTGCGTGAAAGGGCGCAGGAAAAAGTGTTTCACCAGCTGGGGCGCTGGAGAAAGTGGAAGCAGAAAAGACCGGATTTATTGATTGGTGTGGGTGGCTGTGTCGCCAGTCAGGAAGGGCAGGATATTCTTGATCGGGCGCCTTACGTCGACATCATTTTTGGGCCGCAAACCCTGCATCGTTTACCTCAGCTGATAAATGCCAGCCGTGATCAGCATAAGAGTAAAATTGATACCAGCTTCCCCGAAATAGAAAAATTTGATGCCCTGCCTGAACCCAGAGCCGACGGACCTACTGCCTTTGTTTCTATCATGGAAGGCTGCAGCAAGTATTGCAGCTTTTGTGTTGTGCCCTATACCCGTGGTGAAGAGTTTTCACGGCCTTTTGACGATGTGCTGTCAGAAGTTGTCGCACTGGCTGAACAGGGTGTGCGAGAAGTTAATTTGCTGGGTCAGAATGTCAATGCCTACCAGGGTGCTATGTTTGATGATTCTACTGCAGACCTGGCCACGCTCATCCAGTATGTTGCAGAAATAGATGGCATAGAGCGTATACGTTTCACTACCTCGCATCCGCTGGAATTTAGCGACGCCCTGATTGATGCTTACGCTAATATTCCACAGCTGGTTGACCATTTGCACCTGCCGGTGCAATCCGGTTCAGACCGTATACTTTCCCTGATGAAAAGAGGCTATAACGTACAGGATTACATACAGATAATTGAAAAGCTGAGACAGGTTCGACCGGACATCAGTTTATCATCTGATTTTATTATCGGTTTTCCGGGTGAAACCGAGGCTGACTTTCAGGCCACGATGGATCTGATCAAAACCATAGGTTTCGACTTTTCTTTCAGCTTTATCTACAGCGCAAGACCGGGGACGCCAGCGGCAGACCTGGAGGACTCAGTACTGATGTCAGTAAAAAAAGAGCGATTGTCACGATTACAGAAGCAGATATTGGAGCAGGCGGCAGCAATTTCGCAGGCTATGGCGGGCACTGTTCAGCGTGTACTGGTACAGGGTGTGTCTAAGAAAAGTGATACCGAGATGTCTGGCAGGACTGAGAATAACCGGGTGGTTAATTTCGCCGGGCCGGTAAGGCTGATAGGCCAGATGATTGATGTAAAGATTACTTCCGCACAGCCTAATTCACTGCGTGGCGTCGCAGAAGGTATTGATATTCCACGTAGCATACCAGTAAGTGTTAGCGCGTGAGGGCTATCATATGAGTGTGTCTGAACCTGTCCGCCATTTCTCCCTGCAGTCTGTAAACAATGAAAAGCTGGCCAGGCTTTGTGGCCAGTTCAATGAAAATATCAAACAGATAGAGAAATATTTTGATACTCGAATCCTGCACCGTGGCGGAGACTTTACTGTATTTGGTGGTAAGGCCCTGACATCCAGGGTAGAGGCGGTCATTCAGGAGCTGTATGCCAGGGTTACAGAAGGTGAGGAGCTGGACACCTCAAATGTACACGTAGCGCTGCAACACCTGTCACAGAGCAGCAATAACACTGATGAACTGATGATAATCAGGACACCAAGAGCCAAGGTGCGTTTGCGTAATCCTCGCCAGCAGGACTATGCCAGAAACATTATTACCAATGATATTAACTTTGCCATCGGGCCGGCAGGTACGGGCAAGACTTACCTTGCTGTAGCCTGCGCGGTAGAAGCCTTGGAAAAGGAAGAAGTTGCTAAGATTGTGCTGGTGCGTCCTGCTGTTGAGGCCGGTGAACGACTGGGTTTTTTACCTGGCGACCTGGAGCAAAAGGTCGATCCATACTTACGCCCTCTCTATGATGCACTCTATGAAATGCTGGGTTTTGAGCGTGTCGATCGCCTGTTGGAACGGCATATCATTGAAATTGCCCCGCTGGCCTATATGCGCGGGCGAACATTAAGTGAAGCAATGGTGATTCTCGATGAAGCGCAGAATACCACTGAAGAACAGATGCGCATGTTTCTGACCCGCATTGGTTGTGGTTCTCGTGCGATTATCACTGGTGATGTTACTCAAACTGATCTGCCACGTTCGCAGCGTTCTGGTCTGGCGCATGCTATTGAAGTGCTAAAGGGCATACCCGAGATTAAATTTAATTACTTTCAAACAGGTGATGTGGTCAGGCACCCATTGGTACAGAAGATCGTAGAGGCTTATCAAACAACTGATAAAAAAGAGTCTGATAAGAATGCCTCTAATGGTTGATTTACAGCTGGCAGTCGCGGATGAACAAATTCCAGACAAACAAAAATTTCAGCTGTGGGCGAATGCAGCAGGTGAGGCCTGTGGGGTTAATCACAGGGAATTAACTATCCGTGTCACCGATGAAAAAGAAAGTGCTGAATTGAATGAATCCTACCGGCATAAAATAGGTTCCACTAACGTTCTGTCTTTTCCTTTCGAAGACCCGCCGGGTGTCGAGACTTCGATATTGGGCGATCTCGTCATTTGTGCACCCGTGGTACAGCGTGAAGCTATTGAACAGGGGAAGACAGCTGAGGCTCACTGGGCTCATATGCTGGTACACGGTGTGCTGCATCTTTGTGGTTTTGACCACCTGCACGAAAGTGAGGCGGATGAGATGGAAATGCTGGAAACAGGCATCATCACTGGTCTCGGCTATCCTCCACCCTATAATGATTATTCAAAATAAATAATGAAGAAAAAACTAAAAAAACCTCGACCTCGTTTGCGTTCCTGGTTGTCCAGACTGGGACTGTCCCTGCTGGGCAATGCCATGGAGCGCGATGATATTATAAAAATTTTACGCAACGCCACGGAGCGTCAGCTTATCGACCAGGATGCACTGGATATGATAGAAGGCGTTTTCCAGGTGTCGACCATGCAGGTGCGGGACATCATGGTGCCACGCTCGCAGATGGTCGTACTCGAAAGAGACGTATCACCGGAAGACTTTCTGCCGGTAATGAATGAACACGGCTACTCACGTTATCCGGTTATAAAGGAAGACCGGGATGATGTCATAGGCGTACTACTGGCTAAAGATCTTTTACGCTATTTTGAGAGTGAACAGCAGAGACGTTTTGTCTTCAAGGATGTTCTGCGCCAGGCTGTTTTTGTTCCTGAGAGCAAGCGATTGAATGTGTTGCTGGCAGATTTTCGTGCTAACCGTAATCATATGGCGATAGTGATGAATGAATACGGCGGCGTGGCCGGGCTGGTTACTATCGAGGATGTGCTGGAGCAGATAGTTGGCGATATTCAGGATGAATTTGATTACGATGAAGATGACAGCATGATTCGTAAAATAGATGACGGATTTATCGTTAAAGCCCTGACCCCACTGGAAGATTTTACCGACTATTTCAAATGTGAATTTCAGCAGGGAGATACGGAGACAATTGGCGGCCTCGTCACCAATGCTTTTTCTTATTTACCTGAACGGGGAGAGTCAATTACTGTAAACGGTTTCCATTTTACTGTGCTGCATTGTGATTCCAGACGTATCAATTTACTCAAATTAACCGTCCCGGAAAACGCTGATATCATCGTGGAAAGCAGCACATGATAAATCCACGGTGGCAGAATGCCATCGTGCTGCTTGCTGGTACCGGGTTGGTGTTTTCATTTGCTCCTTTTGGCTATTATCCGCT
>DAOVWW010000282.1 GCA_030636465.1 Gammaproteobacteria bacterium | reverse complement strand
GTGGCCAATTCACCGCTATGAGAGAGTACTGGTGCGGCAGGGTAATCACTCTCGGCATCAACGCTAAACATACAGGTTTGTTCTGCCAGATGGGCATCGTGGTCAAGTGTGCATAAATGTGCCCATTTATTCAGTGACCTGTTTAGCTCACCGAAAGCATCTACGGGAAAATGATAGGGGTTACAAAGTCCCAGTAGCAGGCTACGCTTATAAATGTGTTCAATCAGGAAAAATTCATCCCGCATTTTTTCTTCATTGACACCGCTATTTGAACTAACGTCAATGATAAATCGTGCGTAATTGTAAATATGGTGAATCTCGTGCCAGATTGATTCTGGTGCAGGCCGATAACCTTCATAGGTAGCCCGTAGCTGCTCAGCTAGAAAGTTGATTGCCCCGTAACAGGCAAGAATCAAATCCTCGTGAATTTCTTTACGACCTTCATATGTCTCTTCTGAATTTTGCAGTACCTGTGAAGCAAGGCTAAGTATCACAGATTTATAGACATCTGCCATAATGGCATAAATCCTGGCCAGTCCATCGACATGATTCAGTACATGTACAGGTAGAGGAAGCTGCCCCTCATCAATGGCCTCGCGTACAGCGTATGCCGTATTGGTAATTAATGGCCGTATCCAGTCCAGCAATTCAAGACGTTGGTGATCACTGCAGTCGAGGTGGTGAAACTGTTTAACCTTTGCTTCCAGCTCTGAGACTTGCAATGTAGCGGCGGATGTCAGCCATTGCGTCAACTCAGAAACACTTGAAGTGTTTGGCGCGTCCCTTTTATTAAAGGAGTGTATTTTTAAGTCGGGTTTCATATTCCTGGTTTGCAGTTATATCCATGATATAATCACAGATAATCACTGCGTTTCCCCTTTTAATTATTTTTGACTCTATCCGAGTCATTATATGCCTTAAGAGCAATACTGCAATAAATATTAGGTGCCCTTAAGAACGCTTCTGATTAATCGAAATCCCCAACCAGGCTCTGTCTTATACTATCATCGATGGTCATTTCATACTGATATTCGGGGTGGCTAACCCCTGCCTTCAACTCGGCTCCATCTTTTAGTGCAGCGATCATCTCAGCTGTAAATTCAAAGCGCATGAAATGAACTGAAGAGGTCTTTTCATCTGTTTCACGCTCAAGGTCTTCATTACTTATTGGAAAAACTTTATCGAGCCCAGCAACTTCTAACCAGGTTTTACGTTCGATACCAATCAGTTTCGCTAATGCATTTTTGCGCTCTTCTACATCGCTGAACTCAATCATCATGACAGCCTTGAGGTTTTGTCCATCAGGTATCAGGGGATTGTAGGCACCGAGCTCGTCCTCAATACCTTCTGCATCAAAGATTTTTTCTATTCTTAGCATCTCCTGAACCTGGTATTGCATGGTCATTCGGTCTTCAAACAACAGGCGCAGGTTCTCGCCGATCTGAAGATGTCGAAGTTTCTTATGCGCCATCACTTCAGCACGATATTCATCGCGGATAACGGCATAGTTTTCAAGTGAGTAAAGATCAGATCTTTTTAGTAGTTCCATTTTATTCTTCCAGGCCATATGCCATAGCTAACAGGCTCATAGGGTGTGTGGGTGCGCTGCCGTCATCTAGAATGTTTGCCAGATGGTGACCGGCAATTGGACAATCTGAGGTGTAGTGATCGGGTTCATTCTTCTTAATACGGTTGGCTACCGGGCGGCCAATTTTAACGGCAAGATCAAAGGTCTCTGCTTTCACGCCATAGGTTCCGTCATGACCTGAACAACGCTCAATGGTCTCAATTTCGATATCAGGAATCAAACTCAGGACATCGCGAGTTTTCGGGCCGATATTTTGCACACGTTGATGGC
This sequence comes from Gammaproteobacteria bacterium, assembly GCA_030636465.1. GTDB lineage: Bacteria > Pseudomonadota > Gammaproteobacteria > BMS3Bbin11 > BMS3Bbin11 > BMS3Bbin11. Next base: position 1,427 of record DAOVWW010000282.1, on the reverse strand, counting down.
AGGCTACATGATAGGAAACCTTGCCTACACCCGTTTTAAAATCAGTTTTTAACAAACCTTCTTTTTTCCTTAGTGCCAGGTATTCAAAGGGATCGAAAAAGGCAGCTGCCACTTTTTGAACATCAGCATCTTCTGGAAACAACAGTGGTAATTCCTGCTTGAACATCAGCGTACAGGAAGGTACAGGTGAAATTAGGTCCCAACCCGCATCGACCATCGCAGCCAGGGCAGGAACATTCACATTTTTTGCCTGTTCCACGGCATCAAGATCACCGAGCTCAAGCTTTGGCATACCGCAACACTGTTCCTTGTCGACCAGGGTAACGGGTATTCCATTATGCTCCAGCACAGCGACCATATCTTTACCGACTGCTGGCTCATTATAATTGGTGTAACAGGTTGCAAAGAGCGCAACCTTACCATTCGTCTTATCACCCGCCTCAGCCTGCCCGGCAGATAGACCATTGTGAGCAGATTGCTGCTTACGAAAGGTATTTGAGTGGTAATCAGGAACATGGGCACGCGCGCTGACTCCCAGTGTTTTTTCCAGTACTTTACGTAGTGTTTTACTCTTGTTCGATGCATTAACGAAATTCACAATTATGGGAATTCCTGCCAGCTTGCCTACTGTATCGGTAGAAGTAAGTATTTTGTCTCGTGTACGAACTTCGCCTTTCTTAAATTTTACCGCCTTGGCACGCAACATCAGGTGCGGGAAATCAATATTCCATTCATGCGGCGGTGTGTAGGGACATTTGGTCATGTAGCAGAGGTCGCAGAGATAGCACTGGTCTACGACCTTCATATAATCTTTCTTGTCGATGCCATCCACTTCAAGGGTCGGGGATTCATCAACCAGGTCAAACAATACAGGGAATGACTGACACAGGCTCACGCAACGGCGACAGCCGTGGCAATGATCATAAACACGCTCTAGTTCTTTATACAGGGAATCTTCATTAAAAAAATCCGGGTCCTTCCAGTTAACAGCATGCCGGGTAGGTGCCTGGAGATTTCCTTCGCGTGGTGTTGTAGCCATATTTGTATCCTGTGTTTCTTGTAGAAAATAGGAGGACAAGGGAACCCCTGTCCTCCTCAACCGTTACCGCTGGTTACATCTAATTAACTCTGGATGAGTCAGATTGAGATTCAAAACATCCAAAAGCAAGGCGCTGAGTGCCCGTAATAGTTATTCTATTGCGGGTGCTTAGCAACGCAGCAGTTGGATGTTTTGGACTCAAGATGCTTATTCATGAGTTATTAGACGTAGCCACTAGTCATCGAGTGAATCGAGAGCTTTCTGGAAACGGTTTGCATGGGAACGCTCGGCTTTAGCCAGTGTTTCCATCCAGTCTGCGATTTCGTCAAAACCTTCATCGCGTGCATCTTTAGCCATACCTGGATACATATCTGTGTATTCATGGGTT
>DAOVWW010000257.1 GCA_030636465.1 Gammaproteobacteria bacterium | reverse complement strand
TAAAAGTCTAGCCGCTGATCTTGGGCTCGCCCCAGTTTGCACTCGATGGGCCAGGTATGCCTGGATGCTTTCTTTCGTAGCCTTATTTATAGGCCCTGGCAGTTGCGGCCGGTTGATTAACAACCAGTTAGAAAAACCTGTGAGATCAGTCCTGTATGCGGATAAAGTATTATCACTTAAACCATCTTCCAGCCACAGGGCATCAATAAAGATATCGATAGTACTGTCAGTATATTTAGCTTGTTGCGAGGCTTTGCTCATTCGCTAATAGCCATTCCTTAATATCCATCGCCTCACCACTGGTCTTACCCATAAAACCACCACGACCTGATGCTGAGACCACACGATGACAGGGTATAAAGATCGGTATAGGATTCCTGCGACAGGCATTGCCTACAGCACGCGCAGAGCTTTTGATCTCACCTGCAATATCACCATAAGTTCGAGTTTTTCCTGACTTAATCTGGGCAAGAACTCGCCAAACTTTTTTCTGAAATTCCGTGCCATTTAATGATGTTACCGGCGGCCTGGCATTTTCCGGATTTAAAAAATAATCATTCAATGAAGACTGAATTCGTTCCACACTGGCATTTGATAGCTTATTTAGACATGTCTTCTGTGTTGATGAAAGCCTGCGGCCGAGAAATTCAATACCAATCAGAGTTTGCCCATCTAATTGCAATCCAAGATATCCGACTGGAGAATTCACTATTGTTGCGTAATGTTCATCCATATTCATAACTTTCCACCTCTAAATGGAAAAGTAAACATAGCTACATAACTTAACACAAAAAAAAGCGGACAGGCTGACGCCCATCCGCTTTTTTGCAACATTGTAATCGCGGTCAAACCGCCAGACTCTACGCTGCTTAGATCTTTTCCCTGATGCGTGCTTTTTTGCCTGTCAGTCCGCGCATATAGTAAAGCTTGGCACGGCGTACATCGCCACGACGAATAACTTCTACTGAATCAATCTGTTTGCTGTGTGTTTGAAAAACTCTTTCTACGCCTTCGCCATAGGAGATTTTTCTTACGGTAAATGCTGAGTTGATGCCGCGATTTTTCTTTGAAATCACAAAGCCTTCAAAAGCCTGCAGGCGTTCACGATCACCTTCTCTGACTTTCACTTTGACGATTACTGTATCGCCAGGACCAAACTCAGGCATATCAGTTCTCATTTGCTCGGCATCAATTGCCTGTATTAGATTACTCATTCTTTATCTCCTGCTTTCATGTACTTGCTTAAATTAATTCTTAAAATCCTGCTTAAATTCTTTCAGTAACTTTACCTGTTCGTCGTCAAGATCGATCTTTTCCAGCAAATCAGGTCGTCTCAACCATGTCCGTCCCAGCGACTGTTTCAAGCGCCAGCTTCTGATTGCTGCATGATTTCCAGATAATAATACCTCGGGCACTTTCTTACCCTTGTATTCTTCTGGCCGCGTATAGTGCGGACAATCCAGCAATCCTTCTACAAATGAATCTTCTGCAGCAGAGTCATCATTCCCTAAAACTCCGGGTATCTGCCTGGCCACGGCATCGATCATTAACATTGCCGCCAACTCCCCCCCGGTGAGAACAAAATCACCGATCGATATTTCCTGATCTACGCGATCATCAAGAAAGCGTTCGTCTACCCCCTCATATCTTCCTGATAACAGGATAAGGCCGGGTAAGGCGGATAATTCTTTTGCCATGTTGTGATCAAACGTTTGCCCCTGGGGACTAAGGTAGATCACTTTTCTATCAAAACTTTGCTGTCCGCAAATATCGTCCAGCGTTTTCTCTAAGGGCCCGGTCTTCATAACCATGCCCGGGCCACCTCCGTAAGGTCTATCATCGACAGTACGATGGCGGTCTTCAGTATAATCTCGCGGGTTCCAGCAATTTACCGCCAGCAGCCCTTTTTTCACTGCCCGGGATGTTACTCCGTAGTCAGTAATGGCATCGAACATCCCCGGAAAAAGGGTAATGACATCAATGTCCATAGATCAAAAATCCGCATCCCAATCTACTTTCAGTTTGCCACCATCAAGATCCACCTCAATAACAGCAAACTCTGTGAACGGGATCAACCTTTCCCTGTCGCCCTTTACCACCAGCACATCGTTGGCACCAGTATCAATCAGGTCAATCACTTCACCGAACTCAACGCCCTGAATATTCTTAACTTGTAAACCTATTAACTGAGACCAGTAATATTCGTCTATTCCAGCATCGGGTAGCGCTGCTTGAGGGATAGTAATTACCGCACCAATCAACTCTTTTGCCTGATCACAATCAGTATAAGTATCAAGGCTGGCAACTAGCCCCTTGCCCTGAGCTCTGCTTTCCTGCACTTTAACTTCAAATACAGTGCCGTTCAGTTCAAGCTGCCACGGACTATATTTAAAAATATCTTCCCTGGGACGTGTCTCTGAAAAAACCTTAACCCAGCCTTTGACACCAAAAACCCCGACAATTTTACCCAGGGTTATATTCATCTAAGGGTGTGTTATTAAGAAACCTCAGGCAGCTTGTTTCTTATACAGGCCGGCAACTGTGTCTGACATTTGTGCACCTTTGCTAACCCAGTGCTCCAGGCGCTCACGATCAAGACGCAGAGTCTCTTCGTTTTCTTTTGCGCGGGGGTTATAAAAACCAAGGCGCTCGATATAACGGCCACGTGGAGCACGACGCCGATCGGCAACAACAATTGAATAAAAAGGCCTTTTCTTAGCGCCACCACGGGTCATACGAATAACTACCATAACATTCCTCGAACTTTCACTGATTGATTAGCCAAAAACTGGCAATCTATATAAAAACCTTAATCGGGCGATTTTACAGTGATTTACAGGGCTTTGGAAGGGTATTAGCTATGAATTCAACGATAAAAGGCTAAAAAAGACGGGTGTAACCTCAATATGTACATATCCAAGTTACCGTTTTACGGTTTACGGGTTAGGTTTTACGTAAAACCTAACCCGTAAACCGTAAAACATCTTTCGATTATTATCGTCTTCTCGGCATACCTGGCATGCCAGGCATCCCTCCGCCACCCATACTTTGCATCAGACCCTGCATCGCTCTTTTCCCTTTACCCATTTTTTTCATCATTTTTTGCATTTGGGTAAATTGCTTAAGCATGCGGTTTATCTCCTGTACTGATGTACCGGACCCAGCAGCTATGCGTTTTTTGCGGGAGGCTCTAATTATGGCAGGATGCGCGCGTTCACCCGGAGTCATGGAATTAATGATCGCTACCAGGCCTTTCTGCGGATTGCCTTCTAACTGCTGTTTTGCACTGGCCGGCAAATTCCCCATGCCCGGTAATTTGTCCAACATACTGCCCATGCCACCCATTTTTTCTATTTGCAGCAATTGCTCACGAAAGTCTTCCAGGTCAAAGCCTTTGCCCTTTTTTAATTTCTGTGCAAGTTTGGCGGCTTTGGCGTGATCGATTTTCTGATGAGCATCCTCGTTCAGGGTCATAACATCGCCCATGCCGTGTATTCGAGAAGCTACGCGGTCCGGGTGGAAGGCTTCCAGCGCATCCATTTT
>DAOVWW010000254.1 GCA_030636465.1 Gammaproteobacteria bacterium | reverse complement strand
TCCGGCATGGGCCATGGATTTTCCATTGCATCAAGTTTGATGAAATCTCCAGCAGGCGGGACGTGATAACTGCTTTGCTGCTGAATAACTTTGCGCACCCAGCGGGAGGAGGATGTTTTATTATTCACTTTGATTGGCCTTTCTGGAGGCGGCTATCATCAGCAATTCTGTCATCCACCAGCAAGATACCCCAACCCTGTAGGTGCGAATTCATTCGCACAGGTGCTGTTTGGTATTTCTGTGTGCGAATAAATTCGCACCTACATACAGTACCAGGCATAAGTCCTAGTCTTTTATCCTGTATTCAGCTGACCGCGCATGCGCAGTCAGGAATTCTGAACGAGCCATGACGGATGCTGTCTTACCAAGCTGCGATGCCGATTCAGGTGTACACATAATCAGACTGCTGCGTTTCTGGAAATCATAGGTTCCTAGCGGTGAACTGAAACGTGCCGTGCCAGATGTCGGCAATGTGTGATTGGGGCCGGCACAATAATCACCCAGCACTTCATTGGTATGCGCGCCCATAAATATGGCGCCTGCATGGCGAATACGTTTTGCTATCAGCAGAGGTTCATCAACAATAAGTTCCAGATGTTCAGGTGCTATTCGATTGCTTGTATCGATTGCTTCATCCAGATCACTGACAACAATGATGGCACCCTGGCCCTGCAGTGCTTCGCGAATTATCTGCTCGCGCTCCATGCCAGGCAGTAATTTTTCGATGGCAGCAAGGACATCCCCGGCAAAACTGGCGGAGGTCGTGATCAATATAGACTGCGCCAGTTCATCGTGTTCGGCCTGTGAAAATAGATCCATGGCTATCCACTCAGGATCAACATCAGCTCCAGCCGAACCATCGCAAAGGACTACAATTTCAGATGGGCCGGCAACCATATCGATACCCACCTTGCCGAACACACGTCGCTTGGCTGTGGCCACATAGGCATTGCCGGGACCCACTATTTTATCAACAGCTGGGATGGTTTCCGTACCATAAGCCAGCGCAGCAATTGCCTGCGCCCCGCCAACGGTAAAGACTCTATCGACTCCTGAAAGTGCGGCAGCGGCCAATACCAGTTCATTTATTTCGCCATCCGGAGTCGGTACCACCATGATGGTTTCACCAACACCTGCCACCTGCGCAGGTATTGCGGTCATCACCACGGTCGAGGGGTAAGCAGCCTTGCCGCCTGGTACATACAGACCGACCCGGTCTAAAGGTGTGACCTGCTGCCCTAATAATGTTCCTGTTTCATCGGTATAGGTCCAGGACTCGCCGTATTGCCGCTGATGGAAATCACGCACTCGCGCAATTGAAAAGTCCAGCGCCTGGCGCTGCTCATCTGATATACACTCTACAGCCTGCTGCAACCGTTCTGGAGACAGTTCGAGAGTTTCAGCCTCGGTCACATCCATACGATCAAAGCGGTTGGTGTATTCAAGCAAGGCCTGGTCACCACGCGAACGAACATTGCTAATGATATCTGCGACTACAGTTTCAACACCCTCTACCTGTTCATGGCTGCGCTCAAGCAAGGCCTGCAGCGAGTCAGAAAAACCGTCATCACGGCTGTTCAGCTGTAATATCGACAGATTAGCCATTGCTTGTATCCAGTGCTGCAGCAATCGCTGCGATAGTGGTCTGCATACGGTCATGCTTGAGTTTCATGGATGCGGTATTACCCACCAGCCAGGAGCTGATATCAGCAATATGTTCAACTTCTACCAGGTTGTTGGCGCGCATGGTATTCCCGGTATCGACCAGATCGACAATACGGTCCGCCAGGCCAACCAAAGGTGCCAGTTCCATCGAACCATAGAGCTTGATAATCTCGGTCTGTATGCCTTTTTCGGCAAAAAACCGGCGTGCTGTCTTGACGTATTTTGTGGCAATACGCAGACGCGACCAGCTGGCTGGATCATCATTGGCAGCCATATCTGCTGGTTCAGCTACCATCAGGCGGCAGGGTGCGATACCTAGATCCAGCAGCTCGAAAAGATCACCATCATGCTCCATCAGTACATCTTTTCCTGCCACACCCAGATCCGCTGCACCAAACTCAACAAATGTCGGTACGTCGGCAGCACGAATGATGACCAGCTTAATATCGGGCTGGTTGGTATCAAAAATTAATTTACGGCTTTTACGAGGGTCAACCAGCGGCTCTATACCTGCTGCTGCCAGTAAAGGCAGTGTGTCATCGAGTATCCTGCCTTTTGACAGAGCAATAGTCAGCGAGTCAGTCATGATGCACCCTCAGTATTCTGGCGATCATAGTGATGTCCTGATACGCGCTTTATACTCGCCCCCAGTCTTGAGAGTTTTTCCTCTATGCCTTCGTAACCACGATCGATATGGTAAATACGGTCTATCACTGTTTCAGCATCTGCCACCACACCGGCAAGCGCTAACGAGGCAGAGGCACGCAGATCGGTCGCCATCACCGGTGCACCCTGTAATTTTTCCGTACCCGTAACGATTGCGGTATTACCCTGCAACTCTATCTGGGCACCCATACGCTGCAACTCCTGAACGTGCATAAATCGATTTTCAAATATAGTCTCTGTGATGGTGCCCGTGCCTTCGGCTACACAATTCAGCACCATAAACTGTGCCTGCATGTCGGTAGGAAAGGCTGGGTAGGGTGCTGTGCGTATACTCACGGCTTTCATTCTTTTACCGTGCGTCTGTAAGGTGATCCAGTCTTCACCTACCTCAATTTCTGCCCCAGCCTGGCGTAATTTTTCCAGCACAGCATCCAGCAGATGAGGGGCGGTATCACGTACAGTAATGTCGCCGCCAGTAATGGCCGCTGCGACCAGGTAGGTCCCTGTTTCTATGCGGTCAGGAATGATGGAATGCTCTGCACCATGCAGCGCCTCCACACCTTCAATGACAATCTCATCAGAGCCGGCTCCGCTTATCTTTGCACCCATACTGATGAGGCAGTCCGCAAGATCAACCACTTCCGGTTCACGCGCAGCATTTTCAATAACCGTAGTGCCATCAGCCAGCGTAGCAGCCATCAAAAGATTCTCGGTGCCGGTTACCGACACGACATCCATAAATATCCGTGCACCGTGCAAACGATCGGCACTGGCTTTTATGTAACCCTCTTCAATACGGATATCAGCGCCCATGGCTCTCAGGCCATCAATATGCAGGTTTACCGGTCTCGAGCCTATGGCACAGCCACCGGGTAACGAGACTTCAGCCTTGCCAAAGTGCGCCAGCAAGGGGCCCAGTACCAGTATCGATGCACGCATGGTTTTGACCAGATCATAAGGTGCTATCACTGAGTTCAGGCTGCTGCTATTGGCGGTAATATTGAGTTTTTCATCAATTTCAAGTCCCACACCCATGCGACCAAGCAACTCCATGGTAGTGGTAATGTCGTGTAGATGAGGAACATTCTTGACATGCAAGGGCTCCTTGGTCAACAAGGCCGCCATAAGCACGGGCAGTGCGGCATTTTTAGCCCCAGAAATACGAACATCGCCGCTCAGTGTCTGGCCACCGGATATGAGGAGTTTATCCATTT
>DAOVWW010000160.1 GCA_030636465.1 Gammaproteobacteria bacterium | reverse complement strand
TTTGTATTGGGAATTAAGGCTGCTTTTCTTGGGACAGTACTGGACACACTGTCACCAATTTCCGTGTCATAGAGGATGGGGACATTTACAGCAGGAAAGGGATCGTCATTGCGAGGAATGTAGTGACGAAGCAATCTCTATGAAATTAAATCTTAGCGATGAGATTGCCGCGCTATGCTCGCAATGACAAGTATTTAGTTAAGCATCAATACTATGTATCAAATTCCAGTCTGGTCAGTACCATTTCATCACCACTGATAAGCTCAGTATGGTAATCACCGCACTCACCACAGAGTAAACGGTTGGCACTGGCCCCTGATTCTACTCCACAGGTCTTGCATCTTACCCGTACAGGCATAGGTTCTATAAAGAGTTCAGCACTCTCTGCTACTGTGCCTGCTGACGCCAGTGGCCAGGCATGTTCCAGTAACGGTATTTCTGCGCCGGATAAAGGCCCGACCTGTAGGTTGATAACTTTGACAGCGACTGCCTGATTCTCCCTGGCAAGATTTTCTACCTGGTCGATAAGGGCCTGGCAAATTGACAGTTCATGCATGCTCTAAGGCGAGCATCTCGTCGTAAATCTCCCACGCTGAACGCGCTTCCTGTTCGGTCATCTTCTGGATTGCGTAACCGATATGTACCATGACAAAGTCACCTACAGCCACTTCATCTTCTTTTAGCATAAACAGGTTAACGTCCCGCTCGACACCTTTTGCTTCACAGCGGGCAAGGTAACGGTCGATAGTTTTAATTTGCATCGGTATGCCCAGACACATAGAAGTTATTCCTGATTCATTTCTGTTAATAAAGACTATAACACCTGATTAATGATAGAAATATTGATTTAGATCAAGAACAGGTGGACTTAACCGGAGCATACTCGAGACATGAAAACATTAGTGTTGGCTATTGGAAATACATTGCTCACAGACGAAGGGGCGGGTATCCATGCGCTTCAGGCCCTGGAAGAACAACACCCTGCACCAGATGATGTTACCTATCTGGATGGCGGAACCTTAAGTTTTACACTTGCCGGTGCCGTGGAAGATGCAGACAACCTTATCGTTCTGGATGCCACTCAGCTGAAGTCAGAGCCGGGCACAGTTGATTGTATGATTAACGAAGAAATGGACCAGTTCCTTGGAAGCTGCAAACGCAGTGTTCATGAAATTGGGCTTCTCGATCTGCTTGATATTTCCCGCCTGACCGGTAACTTGCCAAAAAAACGTGCCCTGGTCGCTATTCAGCCCGATGTGATTGACTGGGGTGAGCACCCTACAGAACAGGTGGCAGCGGCCATCCCTGTTGTTGTCGACAAGGTTCTGGCATTGATGAAAGAGTGGTCTGCAATAGACAGTGCTGAAGAGGGTCAGGCAGCATGAACGGAAATGCATCCTCATGTGGGCAAACGGCTGGCTCTGATGAACTCATCACCGGCAATGTCACGCCGATTCTCAATGAAGTCAGACATGCCCTGAATAAATTACTGGAACAGGGTGAAGCGACTGTCATTGATATACGTGCACTGCCACTGGGGCCGGGAGAAGAGCAGAAGCTCGAATCTCTGCTTGGTATCGGTGAAGTGACGGCAACGATTGAAGCAATGGGAACTTCTACGGTCAACGAGACTTTGTTTGCAGGTGTGTGGCTGGTGACGCATCGCAACACCGAAGACGAAATTCTGGGTAAGTTCATCGAGATTACCCGTTATCCATCGATACTGGAATCACAGACAGAAGACATGCGCAGCGCGTTAACTGCACTGCCCGAACTATTACCAGAATCATTAACTGAGAACAGCTAAGGCAAGGGGACTTATATGGCTGATGACAGAACAATTGCAGACATGCTCAGATCACAGGGTGTTACACGTCGAGGGTTTCTGAAATTTTGTGCAACAACAGCCTCGATGATGGCCCTGTCTCCGGCGATGGTTCCGAAAATTGCTGAAGCGCTTGAGAATGCAAAACGCCCCTCTGTGATCTGGTTGTCGTTTCAGGAATGTACGGGCTGTACCGAGTCGCTGACCCGTTCCCATGCACCTACCATAGAAAAACTGATGTTTGATGTCATTTCTCTTGATCATCATCACACCCTGATGGCGGCATCCGGTGACGCGGTGCATGAGGCGATGTATGAGGCGATGGAAGAAAACTATGGAAAATATATACTGATAGTCGATGGTTCCATTCCTGTAGGCAACCCTGCTTATTCAACTATCGGCGGCATCAGTAACCTGGATATGCTTAAGGATGTGGCCAAGGGTGCAGCAGCCATTGTTGCAGTCGGCACCTGTGCTGCCTATGGCGGTCTGCCTTATGCCAATCCGAATCCAACAGGCGCTGTGCCGGTTTCAGAAATTATTAAGGATAAACCCATTATCAATGTTCCTGGCTGCCCGCCGATTCCTGTTGTGATAACCGGTGTACTGGCTCAATACCTGACCTTTGGCAAGCTGCCGGAAATGGATGATCTCGGTCGCCCGATGGCGTTTTATGGTCAGAATATCCATGATCGCTGTTACCGTCGGCCATTCTACGAGCGCGGGCAGTTTGCAGAGACCTTCGATGACGAAGGCGCGAGAAAAGGCTGGTGTCTGTTCAAGCTTGGCTGTAGGGGCCCTATAACCTATAACGCCTGTGCCACGACAAAATGGAATGAAGGAACCAGTTGGCCGGTAGAAGCAGGGCACGGCTGCCTGGGCTGTTCACAGCCGAATTTCTGGGATATGGGTGGTTTTTATAATGCCCTGTCAGAACCAACAAGGAATATTGGTGAGACAGCGGGTTACGCACTGGCTGCCGGTGCTGCCGTGGGTCTCGCTGCGGGTGCTGCTGCCAGGCATAAAAAAACAAAGGCGGTCACGAATCATCAAACCGTGACAGTCGATGACCTGGAAAAGGAGAAGTCATCATGACGGCAGAAGAGCTGCTACTCTGGGCCAGGGGGCCGGGACTAGTGATTGCAAGTTCTATATTTGTTTTTGGTATGCTGGTGAGGATAGTAGAAATATTTATGCTAGGCCGCAAAAAGAACCTCGCTGAATTGCGCGCATGTGGTCTTGAGGCTGGTGTTAAAACTATGTTTACGCGTTCATTGCCTGCGGATCGAAACACCATGCAGCGGTCGATGTTTACCTTTGTTGCCGGTTACGTTTTTCATATCGGTCTGTTCGTAGTTATATTTTTACTTACCCCTCATATTCAATTGTTTGAAAGCCTGGTTGGTTTTGCCTGGCCGGCACTGCCCACTCCTGTGGTAGATTTTTTTGCCGTACTGACCATGCTGGCACTGTTGGCCGTACTCTGGCATCGCCTGACTAATTCGGTATTACGTTTTCTCTCTACTTCGCAGGATTATCTGGTCTGGTTTTTGACCTTCCTGCCGGTACTGACCGGCTACATGGCTTATCACCATCTTTTCATTCCCTATACCCTGGCTCTTGCAGTACACATACTGAGTGTAGAGCTAATGCTGCTATTGTTCCCTTTCACCAAATTTACCCATGCTTTCACACTGTTTATTGCACGATTTTATAACGGTTACATGGCCGGACAGAAAGGAGTACAGCAATGAGTAAAGCAAGCCTTGAGCGTGGCCTGCAGGCCTTAAGAGAACAAATCGATGCACCGGTAGCGGCATTTTTCAGTAGCTGTGTACATTGCGGAATGTGCGCAGATGCCTGTCTATTTTATACCGAAACAAAATGCCCGACCTACACGCCTATCCATAAACTGGAACCTATGCGGCGTTTATGGGAACAGGAATTCACCCTGTTTGGCAGATTGAAGAAAATGCTGGGTTTAAGCAAAGCCATCACCGATGCAGAACTGGGAAAATGGCGTTCAAAAGTCTATGACTCCTGCACACTTTGTGGTCGCTGTACCATGGTCTGCCCGGTAGGGATTGATATTACTTATATGATACGCAAGATGCGTGAGGGCATGGCCGCATCAGGTAATGCCCCGGAAGGGCTGGTCGGTGCAGCTAACCGGGCAGTTAAAATAGGCAGCCCTATGGGTGTGAAATTACCAGCACTGCAGGCACAGGCCCGGCATGCGGCGAAAGAGATAGGTTTCGAGATTCCCTTTGATGTTGAAGGCGCCGAATACATGGTGCTGATGTCTTCAATGGAGATCATGAATTATCCGGAATATTTGTCTGCCATCGCAAAAATATTCAAGCAGGCCGGCAAGGTCTGGACGATTTCATCTGAAGCCTTTGAAGCGACAAATACTGGAATCCAGATTGGCTCTTCTGATATTGCCAGGGAACTGGTAAGCCGAATTGTTGTAGCGGCAGAGAAGTTGAAAGTTAAGACAGTGATTAGCCCGGAATGCGGTCATGCCTATACAGCAATACGCTGGGATGGACCGAACCTGATGGGTAAAGCCTTTAACTTTAAAGTAAAGCATATCCTCGAAGTGCTGGATGAATTCAGAGAGCAGGGTTTACTGAAGACTGAAGGTTTCGAAGATGCAAAAATGACCTTTCATGACCCCTGTCAGCTGGTGCGTCGAGGTGGTGTCATAGAGCAGCCCAGGAACCTGTTAAAGATGGTGGCGAAGAACTTTGTTGAAATGGAAGATGCCGGCAAGATGAACTGGTGCTGTGGTGCTGGTGGTGGCGTCAGTGCGAATGAAGATGCAGACGAAATTCGTATCAAGGCTTTTAATCGCAAGAAGGCGCAGCTTGATGCGCTGAATGTCGACACACTGGTTACAGCCTGTGCCAATTGTCGAATTCAACTTGAGGATGGTCTGGAGATCAATGATATGGATATTCCCGTT
>DAOVWW010000211.1 GCA_030636465.1 Gammaproteobacteria bacterium | reverse complement strand
TAACTCTTTACGCCCTTCGTCTTTTACAAAATTCCGAAGACGATTCAAGCCAGGTAACTAACTGTTTTGCCTGCATGGGTTTGGCTATATGGAAGCCCTGTCCATAATCACAGCCCAGAACTTCCAGGATATCAAAAATTTCCTGGCTTTCAATTCCTTCAGCCACCACAGACAGGCCAAGATTATGCGCAAGGTCGATGGTTGATCGAACAATAACGGCATCATTCTCATCTTTGATCATATCCATGACAAAAGACTTATCGATTTTTAATTCAGCTACCGGCAATTCTTTTAAATGCTGCAATGAAGAATATCCAGTTCCAAAATCATCTATAGATATACTCACACCTATGTTGCGTAATGTCGTCAGCACATCAAGACTTTTCTGTGTGTACATCATTAACACACTTTCTGTTATTTCCAGGGTAATTCGTGACGGTTCAATATTAAAATACTGTGAATTTCTTTTTATTAACTTTGGTAAGCCCAGGTCGAATAAATCAACAACAGAGATATTAATGGACATATCCAGATCAAGACCTGATTTCTTCCATTTTGATAATTGCTGGAATGCGTTATTAATTACCCAGGTAGTGGTTTTGCACATATAGCCTGTTTGTTCAGCCAGAGATATAAATGCATCCGGGTATAATAGGCCTCGTTCAGGATGTAACCAGCGAATCAAAACTTCTACTTTATCTGCCATGCCTGTTTTTACATTGACCATAGGCTGGTAGTGCAGCAGAAACTGGTTATCTTCTATGGCAGCACGAAAGTCACTTGCCAGTTCAAGCCGATTCAGAATACCGTCACCCAGTGATTTCTTGTATCGCGAATATGATTCAGCAGAGTTTTTTGCGGTGTACATAGCAACATCTGCATGTTGCAGTAACAGGTCAGCATTGTCACCATCTTCAGGATATATGGCCAGACCAATACTGGCTCCGATTTCCACACTCAGGCTTTCAAGTGCAAATGGCTTTTTTAAAACTTGAATAATGCGGTTCATGAAAGTGATGCACTGCTGTTCATTTGTAAAGGGCAGGAGAACCAGAAATTCATCCCCTCCCATGCGGGCAACCGTATCACCACTGCGAATCACTTCACCCAGACGTACACCCACTTCACGCAGGACACGATCACCGACATGATGTCCGAGGGAATCATTGATTTCTTTAAAGTCATCGAGGTCCATCAACATAACAGCGAGGGTTTTTTCCTCACGTTTTGCGATACTGATAGCCTGCTCCAGGCGGTTAAAAAATAGCGTACGATTGGGTAAGTTGGTCAATGCATCGTGCATCGCCATGTATTCAAATGCTTCTGTTTGCTCTTTCTCTTTTGTAATATCTTCAAGTACAGCAACATAATGTGTGATTTCTTCATTTTTACTGACAACAGGAGAAATACATGCCCTCTCCCAGCTTAGACCGCCATCTTTAGTCTGATTTCGAACTACTCCTCTCCAGATACCGCCAGCCTTGATAGTCTCCCATAGCCGTTTGAGTGTAAGTTCATCGGTATATTCAGGCTTCAATATGTCAGGGCCTTTACCCAGTACGGCTTCCAGTTCATGGCCGGTGGTTCTGGTAAAGGCTGGATTGACGTATTCAATTTTCCCCTCAGTATCAAGAATAATAGTAATACCGGGGTTCTGTTCTATCGCCAATGATAACTTTTTTAATTGAGATGCATCATTTTTTTGTTGCTCGAAGATGCGGCGAATCATGTATACGCCGACAACAATAAATATAGAGATAATAAGCGCAACAATTTCTGTGGAAAAAGCGACTAACCAGCTATTTTGTAAATAGCCTTCCTGTTGCAGCAAGCTCAAAGCGCGCCTTGTGGCCATTAACAGAAAAGCAATCGAAATGAGGATCCATGCTAAAGCTCGCCCGGTTTCAGGTATCAGCCGTAAGGCCAGTATCACGGCAAGACACTGCATCACGACTGATATCCAGAGTATGGTGCTTACTTCAAGCATAGTTATCTGTATTTTCCCCTAAGCTAATTCCTGCATTACTCAAACTGATTAGCCTGGATTCCTTACTCCGCTAATGAGCTCGAACTAGACAGCCGGTCACATTGAGTACCAGTTCTTCCTGGGATCGACATAGAAGGAGTTTATTTTTATTAAGTGAGGACTTTCCTTCCTCTACGATTTTTATAGTTTGTATTTATTTTTATAGGTATAAGAGTATGTGAATACATTCATTTTGTGAATCGGGGAAAACCCTGAGTAATTTAGTCAGGTTTCAATGATGCCATCCCTTTCCCCCTGTGGGGAGAGGGGGCTAAGCAGGTGGTATCTGCTGACCCTGTTATATTGTTTTCAGCTTCCTGATTGTCTTAAACCCTGTACAAGGTATTCTGATCCGTATGATGAAAAATAGCTTCCTTAACAGGTATCCACAACTGTGTATCCTGCTTGTAGCTGAAACTGCCATCATCATTAATATTGATATCTATTGAATATTCCATCGTTTTATAGGATTCATCGAGATATTTGTTCGACATGACGCCGTATGTTTCTGAACCCACTTCAGCCTTCAGGTGGAAACTTTTACTGTCAGCCGTTGCATCACCACCAGCATTAACCAGCACACCTCGTGGAACCATGATGCATCGAATCACCTGTCCGTTGCCTTCGTCCCAGAGCCAGTAACCTAGCTCTTCATGAAAGCCTTCATCTTCGCCCAGGCGATAGGCTGTCATGGCGTATCTCAGGCCATACATTTCCTGTGGTCCATTTTTTACCGGCCCAAGTGGCTCTAATACCACCTCTTCCCGATATTTTGTTTCTTTTTCTACACTGTGGATTCTGGAAAAATCTAGCCCTGAATCACCTTTCCAGGTTCCTGCCAGTGGTGCTAATGGTCCCAGTTTGCTAATAATGTCTTCGCTCATCGTTCTTCCTCAATAAATTGCATTAAACAGTCTTTTTCCGTGTTGAGAATATAATAGATGAAGCCTATGTATTTGTATAATTGATTGTAGTAATCATATTAATTGATTTAATCAATCATACTTTAATGCGCTGATGATTAATATGTATCTACTTATACTCATTAAGACAAATTTTCCTCGCACAGATTCAAATAATGTTGTGCCGCTAAATCATCTGGAGCATTCTCCACACATTCGGAAAATGAAACTTTTGCCTTATCGTAAAACCTCATTTGAAATAAACGAACGCCTTCTTCAAATGTTTGCATGGATGAATTTTTAAGCGCTTTTAGCTCTGTGGCGTCACCATTATACACTTCGTAAAGTATTACTGATTTTACTTTACCCTTAACTTTGACGTCACCAATCAAGCGTAAATCCAGCTTCTCTTTAGCGTCGATATCATACAAAGCAGACTCACTAATCAGGCAATATGCACCAAATGCCTTGGTTGCACCTTCAACCCTTGATGCCAGGTTTACCGCATCACTGATTACTGTGCCATCCATACGCCCATGTTCACCTATAGTGCCAAGCCGCAGTTTCCCTCTATGTATACCAATGCCTATTTTGAGCTCATGGGGTAATGAGCTTATATTTTTCTGATTATACTCATCAAGAGCATCAAGCATCTCTAATGACGCATTTACTGCATCATCTGTATGATCAAATAATGCCATTATGGCATCACCAATATATTTATCGATGAAACCGTTATTGTGCCGAATGATTGGCCCCATAATGCCAAGGTAATCATTGATAAACTGGAAGTTTTCCTGTGGCGACATGCCTTCAGACAGGCTGGTAAAGGAACGTATATCTGAAAATAGAATCGTCATATGCTTTTCTACATTATCATTTAGCTCGACATCGATAATGCTTTGTTTATTAAGATAGCTGAGGAATTCATGTGGCACAAAACGGTCATATGAGGAATTGGTCTTGGACAGCATGTGAATAGAAGATCGCAATGCCTGAATGATCATATAGATGAAGAAAATT
>DAOVWW010000120.1 GCA_030636465.1 Gammaproteobacteria bacterium | reverse complement strand
AGGTCAGGAAAGTCAGAGACGATGCCAGTGACTAACTCGGCCGTAGCCAGCAGGGCGGCACGCGCAGCAAATTGCACATTTGATCGCAGCAACTTAGCGATATCTGTAGACAGCTGCTGAACACGTAATGTACGGTCATACACACTGCCGAGCTTATTATGAAAAACGACACCTTTAAGTCTGTCTACCTGGGTTTCAAGACTTTGCTGACGATCCGTATCCCAGAAGAAACGCGCATCAGAAAAACGTGCATTCAACACACGCTCGTTACCGCTGCTGACACTGTCGGGATTCACGCTTTCAATGTTTGAAACAAATATGAAGGATGATGTCATCTTGCCGTCATCAGCAACGACCGGGAAATATTTCTGGTGATCCTGCATAGCACTGATCAATGCCTCCTGCGGCACCTGCAGATATTCTTTATCAAACTGGCCCATCATGGCATTGGGCCATTCTACCAGCGCTGTCACTTCATCCAGCAAAGCAGGATCAATCAGAGCATTCTCACCCTTGCCGTCTGCCAGCTTATTAACCTGTTCAACTATGGTCAGTTGACGAAGACTGTAATCTGCCATGACATGGCCATCTTTGTATAAACACTCTTCATAAGCTGTAGCATTCGTCAGGGACAGCATATCCGGATGATGGAATCGGTGTCCGCCGGTCTCGCGGCCTGAGTTAACCGTAAGCAGTGTTGTATCAATCACATCACTGCCGTGAAGCATAACTAACCAGTGTACAGGACGAACAAATTCAGCTTCCAGATCGCCCCAGCGCATGCGCTTGGGTATAGGTAACTTACGCAATGCGGCATCAACAATATCAGGGACCAGTTTACTGGCGGCTAGCCCCTGTTGCTCGCTGCGAAAGACCAGCCATTCGCCCTTGTCAGTTTTCATCCGCTCCAGATCTGATACTTCTACCTTACATGATCGGGCGAAACCGCTGGCGGCCTGGGTAGCCTTGCCATCGTCATCAAAAGCGGCATTGACGGCTGGACCACGGCGTTCAACACTGCTGTCCGCCTGCTGAACTGCCACTTCATCGATCAAGATTGCCAGCCGCCGGGGACTGGCAAAACTTTTTGAAGTGCTTTTATCTGTGATCAGCTTCGCTTCGGACAGGCCTGAGAGTATCTGTCGGGAAAACGCCTCACTAAGTCTTTTCAATGATTTTGGCGGCAGCTCTTCCGTGCCTAATTCGATCAGCAGCGGTTTGGTTTCAATCTTCATGCCTGCTGACTCCCTTTCTTTCCACGCGGAAAACCCAATGCCTCACGGCTATCAAAGTAAGACTGGGCCACACCTCGAGAGAGCGTACGTATCCTTCCAATAAATCGTGCTCTTTCAGTAACACTGATGGCCTTACGGGCATCGAGCAAATTAAAAGCATGTGATGCTTTCAAGACATAATCATAGGCAGGTAGTGGCAAATTTGCTTCCAGCAGCTTCTTGCTCTGTTGCTCAAAGTCATCGAAATGCCGGAACAACATAGCTGTATCCGCATGCTCAAAATTGAAAGCCGAGAACTCAACCTCATTTTCGTGATAGATATCGCCATAGCTGACATCATCGGTCCAGGCCAGGTCAAAGACATTGTTGACCCCCTGCAGATACATGGCAATGCGCTCCAGGCCATAGGTTATTTCACCGGTAACAGGCCGACAATCGAGACCGCCTACCTGTTGAAAATACGTAAACTGCGTCACTTCCATACCATTCAACCAGACCTCCCAACCCAGCCCCCAGGCACCCAAAGTCGGGGATTCCCAGTTGTCTTCAACAAAACGGATATCATGCTCCAGCGGATCTACACCCAGCTGCTTTAATGATTCCAGGTAAAGATCCTGAATATTGTTGGGTGAGGGTTTTAATACTACCTGGAACTGGTAGTAGTGCTGTAAGCGATTTGGATTTTTTCCATAGCGACCATCAGTAGGGCGCCGGGATGGCTGCACATAGGCCGCACGCATCGGCTCCGGACCAATGGAATTAAGGAAAGTCGCCGGGTGAAAAGTACCAGCTCCCACTTCCATATCATAAGGCTGCATCAGGGCACAGCCCTGCTCTGCCCAGTACTGCTGCAGTGTTAGTATAAGTTGCTGAAAGTTCACGCTATCTCTTTTATAAAATCACAAAGCGGTGATTATATCAGGCTATGAGCGGTGATTGGAGTAGGGTGGTTTTTTTCTTGTGCTGACGCATCCACCTGCTAAGGAAGAACCTCAGAAATTCGCTGTTGGATAGAATTAACCCTGGCCGCAAAAGCTGGCGTGTAACGTCCGGGGTTATTGCTACTTGGTGAAGGCAGGCTCGCGGCGAGTTCGGCAGCCTGTCTTCTGTTTACCCTCCAAACCGGGCGCCCCCAGTAATAATAAGATGCAGCCTGTACACCAAATATTCCCGGGCCAAACTGGGCGATGTTCAAATACAGCTCGAGTATCCTGTCTTTGGATAAGCGTTGCTCCATCTGCCAGGTCAAGATCAGCTCATGCCATTTTCGTAACAGGTTCCGTTCATTGCTGAGAAAAAGATTTTTTACTGTTTGCTGGGAGATAGTACTGGCGCCGTAACGCACCTGCATGTGGCTGATATTGTAATCCCAGGCGTTTCTAATGGCCTTAAAGTCCACGCCATCATGCTGATAAAAGCGGCCATCTTCCGCCATAATTACAGATCTTCTTAGAATATGAGGAATATTCCTTAGCTCTACCGGATTCCAGCGCACCATCGGCAACTGCGAATTAATATTAGCGCGCTGTCGATAATCCTTGATCAGGCTGGATTCAGGTACAGCCCCCTTTGCCAATGCATCCCAGTCAGGCCATATTGTTGACAGCCAGTAAAGATCCGCGAGAATAACACCGACCAGAAGAATCACCAGCCATTTTAATGAACGCAGCAGCCAGTTTTTCTTGCTGGCCGGTATTTGCTTAGCTGAAGATCTGCGTTTTTTTGCCATATATTAATTATATACAAGTACAGGCTCAGGTTTAATGCCTGAAATGGCGCATGCCGGTAAACACCATGGCAATTCCATGCTCGTCTGCTGCGGCTATGACTTCATCATCGCGCATAGAGCCGCCGGGCTGTATGACCGCGGTAACGCCCACATCAGCGGCTGCATCGAGACCATCTCTGAAGGGGAAAAAGGCATCAGAGGCCAATACCGAACCTTTTACGTCCAGGCCTGCATCCGTCGCTTTGATTGCGGCTATACGCGCACTGTATACACGCGACATCTGCCCTGCACCAACACCGATAGTCATTTTGTCCCGACCATAAACGATCGCATTAGATTTAACGAACTTGGCGACTTTCCAGGTAAACAGCAGGTCTTCCATTTCACGCTCGTCCGGCTTACGCTGAGTAACGACTTTTAAATCATCTCGGCTAATCATACCGAGGTCGCGATCCTGTATCAGCAGCCCACCATTGACACGCTTGAAGTCCAGTCCGGGCTGACTCATCTCAGACCATTGCCCGCAGGCCAGTACTCTAATATTTTTCTTTGCTGACAAAATCTCCCGCGCTTCCTGTTCAATATCCGGTGCGATAATCACCTCGACAAACTGGCGGTCTATGATGGCTTTGGCAGTATGCGCATCCAGCACCTGGTTAAAAGCGATGATGCCGCCGAAAGCAGAGGTCGGGTCGGTGCTATAGGCATGATCATATGCAGCGATCAGGCTGTCGCCTTCGGCCACACCGCAGGGGTTTGCGTGTTTGACTATGACACAGGCAGGGCCATCATTATATGTCTTGACACACTCCAGTGCGGCATCCGTATCGGCCATGTTGTTATAGGAAAGCTGCTTACCCTGGTACTGCTCAGACGTTGCAACACTGGCTTCTGAATATCCACTTTCTGTATAAAATGCAGCGCGCTGATGAGGGTTCTCACCATAGCGCATTTCCTGTACTTTTTTCACTTGCAGTGTATAGGTACGTGGAAACTCCTGCTTTTCTCCATTAGCTGGCAAACAGCCAAAGTAGTTGGCAATGGCACCGTCATATTTTGCAGTATGCTCAAAAGTTTTGATTGCGAGGTCATATCGTGTCGCCTCACAGACAGCACCATCATTGGCTGAGAGCTCATCACTTATACGCTGGTAGTCAGCACTGTCCGTCAGAACAGTAACGGCCTTATAGTTCTTGGATGCGGCGCGCAGCATAGCAGGGCCGCCAATATCGATATTTTCGATTGCTGTTTCCAGATCGGTATCAGGTTTAGCTACTGTTTTTTCGAACGGATAAAGGTTTACGACGAGTAGATCTATGGCCTGAATGCCATGCTCCTGCATAACAGCTTCATCAATACCCCTGCGCCCCAGCAAACCACCATGAATTTTCGGGTGTAATGTTTTTACCCTGCCATCCATCATCTCAGGAAAGCCGGTATAGGATGAAACCTCGGTTACATTCAGGCCATTTTCCACCAACAAGCTGGCAGTTCCTCCGGTAGAAAGAATTTCTACATCTCGTGCAGCCAGTGCTTTAGCAAATTCAACTATGCCTGATTTATCGGAAACACTGATTAGTGCTCGTTTTATTTCAATGAGGTTTTCGTCAGACATAAATGTGATCCCGTAAAAAAGATAAAATATTAGTTAACGTCGTTACGATGGTGTCAGTCACGACAACGATGAGGATAAAAACTATAGGGCTTTAAAGCAGCCCGTGGTCCTGCAGTTTCTTTCGCAATGTATTTCGGTTGATACCCAGCATCTGTGCAGCGCGACTCTGGTTATTTGATGCTCTATTCATCACAAGTTCAAGTAGCGGCTTTTCAACCTGTGAAATAACCATGTCGTAAAGATCTGCTGGAGCCTCACCATTCAGGTCTTTGAGGTAACGTTTAAGTGAGTAACCGACGCATTCTGCGAAAGGACCTTTTTGCCTGTCACTCATGCGGCAACGTCTCGGACTGCAGCCATTGATAAAAACTCATCAACCATGCGCATTTGATCAATAGAAGATTCTACCTGCATAATCTCTCTTCTGAAGGAATTGCTGCTGAAAAAACCCTTGCTGTACCAGGCAATATGCTTGCGAGCAGTGCGCACACCGGTATATTCACCATAAAAGTCATAAAGCTCCTGTAAATGCTCTAATAGCACTTGCCTGACTTCGTCAATTGCGGGCGGAGGAAGGATGGCTCCTGACTCAAGGTAATGATTAATCTGCTGGAATATCCATGGGTTGCCGCGCGCAGGCCGACCAATCATCAACGCATCAGCACCTGTGTACGCCAGCACTTCTGCAGCTTTTTCAGGAGTACTAATATCACCATTGGCGATAACAGGAATGCTTACCTGCCTCTTAACCTGTCGAATAGTTTCATATTCAGCTTCTCCACGAAAAGCACATTTCCGGGTACGCCCATGAACGGCTAAGGACTGCACCCCTGCCTGCTCTGCAATTTCAGCAATTCGACAGGCATTGCGGTTTTCAGGGTCACTGCCTGTACGAATTTTAAGTGTCACGGGCACATCTACGGCATTGACGACCTTATCAAGTATCCTCGCGACCAGGTCTTCATTCGACAGTAATGCCGAGCCGGCCTGTTTGTTACACACTTTTTT
>DAOVWW010000012.1 GCA_030636465.1 Gammaproteobacteria bacterium | reverse complement strand
TCTTTTTTCGTGTCAAACGCAGAATAAAAGGGTCGCCACTGGTCAGTATCGTCATCCCGTTCCGCGATAAACCGGACTTGCTGGATACCTGTGTCAATTCCATACTGGATAACTCTACCTGGGAAAATATTGAGATTATTGCGGTTTCTAATAACAGTCGTTCCAGTGAGACTTTTAGCCTGATACATCAGCTGGAAGAAAAATCATCACATTTCCACTGTGTGGAATTTAATGAAGAATTCAATTTTTCACGTGTTGTGAATTATGGTGTCAGCCAGGCTAAGGGTGAGTATCTAATCATCCTTAATAACGACATAGAAGTTATTAGCTGGGACTGGATAGAGGCCATGCTGGAACACGCTCAGCGTGACGAGGTGGGCGCGGTGGGAGCGAAGCTGCTTTATCCTAATAATACGATCCAGCATGCTGGAATAATTATTGGGCTTGGGGGTTATGCCGGCCATTCTCATAAGCTCAGCAGAGTGAACAGTCCTGGATACTTTAATTTATTGCAATCCATTCATAATGTTTCCGCAGTTACCGGGGCCTGCCTGATGATTTCAAGCAGTAAATACAATGCAATAAATGGTTTTGATGAAGAAAACTTCAAGATCGCATACAATGATGTGGATTTTTGCCTGCGTTTGCGAGAGCAGGGTTTACTGAATGTGTTCACCCCCTATGCAGAGCTTTATCATCATGAATCGATATCCAGAGGTTATGAGGATACCGAGGAAAAACTTGAGCGTTTTAGCGGTGAAAAGGAAAGACTGAAAGCCCGGCATGCGGATATTCTTGAGCACGGTGACCCGTATTATAATCCTAACCTGACCCATGATCGTGAGGACTACAGCCTTCGCTGAGAGGCTGTGCTATTCCCTTATGAGTACACTGAAACAGAGCTTACCTGACAAGATATGGCCGGGCCTGGGAACTGCATGCTTGATTAGCGGTTATGTAAGCAGTGACGAGCAGCTTAAAGATATAACCGTTTCAAATCAAATGGGATTATCAGCTTCTACTTTGCTGCATCTGGCAACAGATCAGATAGATGAATGTTGTCTTGAAGATGAGCCAGAAAAGTCTTATCTCTCGGGTTTTACCTCACTAGTAAAGTTCCCTGCTGTAAGCCAGAATGTAAGCATATCTCCAGAAATAATGGCAGAATTTCCTGATAAGAAAAGTAAGAAACTAACTCATGGCTCGATAGAGCTGATTACGGATAACTCAGTTGCTTTGGCATCAACTTCATTTCGCCGCACAGATGATGGCAATAGAATCATGATCTGTATGGCATGCTGGGAGCCTGATCCTGATAGATTTGTTCGACAGATTAACTCGATAAAGGCACAAACATTAAAGTCCTGGCACTGTATTATTAATGATGATGCTTCCTCAGATGAATCATGGTTGCGTGTTCAGGAAATCATCGCTGATGACTCTCGCTTTAGCCTGTTTAGAAATGAGGAAAATCTTGGTTTCTATGCAAACTTTGAAGTTGCGCTTTCCAGAGTGCCCGAAGATGTTGAGTATATCGCTCTAGCCGATCAGGATGATGACTGGTACCCACAGAAACTGGAGACCTGTGTCCAGGCCTTTGCAGATAAAACCTCGCTGGTATATTGCGATATGCGTGTTGTCGATGAAAAGGGCGAGGTGATTGCTGAAACATACTGGAGTGGCAGAAAGAATAATTTCATTGATGCTGATGTATTGTTTCTGGCCAATACGGTGACCGGTGCAGCCTCGGTATTCCGTCGAGAACTACTCGAGGCTATCCTGCCTTTTCCTCAGCCGGTGGGACAGGTGTTTCATGATCACTGGATAGCCTGCGTTGCCCGCTGCCAGGGAGAGCTGGCTTATGTAGACCAGGCTTTGTATGATTATTATCAGTATGGCAGCAGTGTTATCGGACATTGTGATTTTGAAGCCAGGGGCGTAGGCCAGAGAGTCGCCGAACTGGCTGGCAATGCAAAACATATCCGCCATCCAGGAAAACTAAAATCCTGGTTAGTACATAAAAGACATTCGGCATTAAATGTTTTTCACCAGGAATATTTACGCCTATTTCTGTTTGCCGAAATACTAAAAATACGTGTTCCAGCTATGCAGGCAGAGGCTGAAAAAGGTTTGCGCATGTTTTCTGCCAGCTGGTTATCTATATTCTATTTATTGTTAGCACATGTACGTATTGTGTTTAGAAAAGAAACCACAGATGATGCTGAAATGCGGCTGGCGGCATCGGTGTTCATATTCAAGATTGATAGAATCTATGGCCGTTTGTTTGCCAATAGAATTGTAAAAAAGCATTGTCAGTCCTTGAGTAATTCAAGCTAAAGGAAACATACAGGGGTCTATTTTGTCAAAGATGTTAACCAGTTTTCTTGCCTATGGCGCACGCAAAGGGTTTCTGCGCCCGGTATTAAACTATGGTCGTAAGATCATGGAAGAGTATTACACCAATGAGGCGGTGCACCGGGTTGTGGCCGAGAAAATTGCCCCGCTAAACTTAACTATTAGTAAAAATGAGCCGCAGCGGTTTAATATCTTTATACCTGAAATCGATTTTGGCAGTTTCTTTGGTGGCTATATTGCCAAATTTAATTTTGCCCGAAAGCTGGTTGAGAACGGCAACCGGGTACGCATCATCACGGTTGACAGGTGTTATACAAAACGCGAGGACTGGCCGGCTGTTGTACAGAAATACCAGGGTATAGAGGATATTTTTGACAACATCGAAGTGGCGACAGTTTTTGGCCGTGAGGAGCCAATCGCTTTTAATCCTGATGACGTGTTGATGGCAACGACCTGGTGGACTGCACATATTGTGAATCAGTGTCTGCCAAAATTTAATAGTGAGCAGTTTCTGTATTTTATACAGGAGTATGAAGCCTTCACTTTTCCTATGGGCAGTTATTTTGCACTGGCTCATGAATCGTATTCATTCCCGCATGCTGCTCTGTTTTCATCACCGACTTTACGAGATTATTTTCAATCACAGTCGTATGGCGTTTTCGCATCGGGTAACAAGGATGTTCAGGGAATGCCATTCGAAAATGCTATTCTCAGTTTTGACCGAAACCTGAACGATGATAGTAGGCAAAGTCGTAAACTACTATTTTATGCCCGCCCTGACGGCCATGCCGCACGTAATATGTTTGAGATTGGCTTTATTGCACTTGAAACAGCGATTAGAAATGGTGCTTTTACCGATGACTGGGAGTTTTTTGGTATAGGTGCGAGCCATAATGACATGCAGCTGCCGAATGGCAAACAATTAAAGATGATAGGCAAGGTAGGGCTTAAAGAGTATCGTGAAATGCTGCCTGATTTTGACCTCGGACTAGCATTGATGTACACGCCTCACCCAAGCCTGCTGCCGATAGAAATGGCTGCAGCCGGTCAGGTGGTGGTGACCAATACCTGTATGAACAAGACGGTGGAAGAACTGGAGAATATTTCCGCTAACTTCTGTGTAGCTGAACCGACGTTTACATCTGTTGCTGCGGCGCTGGATGTGGCAGCGAAAAGAGTTTCTGATCTGGCGGCTCGAGAGGCAGGGGCGCAGGTAAACTGGTCGCAGGACTGGAATCAGACATTCTCTCCAGAATTGCTTAATAATGTTCAGCAGTGGTTTCCTGAAGTTATGCTGAAAGATACGAGTTCATGAATTGATTAGAGGCTCCCTGGATATTCATGATTTAATAGAGGCTGCTTCATTGCACTGTGGTGATCAAGCGGTTTCACATGTAAAATCAATGATCTCTAAAAAAACCGTCATCACAACAGGAGACGATTTTGAATATTTCAATCATTCTTCCCGTACTCAATGAGGAAGAAAATCTGCAAGCAATGAACACCGAAATTGTCGGTGTCGTAGAAAAAATGGATGTAGATTATGAAATTATCTATATCGATGACGGCAGTACCGACCGAAGCTTTGAAATCCTTAGCGAACTCCGGGAGCAGAATAAATGCATAAAAGTCATTCAGTTTCGCAGGAATTTTGGCCAGACTGCAGGGCTAGCAGCCGGCTTCGATCATGCCAGCGGTGATGTCATTATCACCATGGATTCCGACCGTCAGAATGACCCGAATGACATCCCCATGCTGCTGGATAAAATTAATGAAGGTTATGACCTGGTCAGTGGCTGGCGATTTGACCGGCAGGATGCCTGGTTGTCACGAAAACTGCCATCAAAAATTGCCAATGGCCTGATTTCGAAAATCACCGGTGTAAAATTACATGATTACGGCTGCAGCCTTAAGGCATTCCGCAAAGAGGTCATAGAAAATATACGTTTATATGGTGAAATGCATCGATTTATTCCGGCCATAGCCAGCTGGATGGGAGTACGCATTGCCGAAGTGAAAGTCAATCACCGCGCCCGTGTTGCAGGTACCAGTAAATACGGTATTTCAAGAACCTTCCGTGTGATCCTTGATCTCATTACGGTCAAATTTCTACTGCAATATTCGGCACGTCCAATACATTTTTTTGGTGGTATAGGCATGGCCAGCGGAGCCTTAGGTTTTGCTATTTCTTTCGTCATGACTATTCAACGGTTTTTCTATGATATGCCGATGGGTGACAGGCCTTTATTGTTACTGGCTGTGCTGCTGATGTTTATAGGGCTGCAGTTTATTACTTTTGGCCTGCTTGGCGAACTGATGACCCGCACCTACCATGAAGCACAAAATAAACCCATTTATGTCGTGCGGCAGTCACTGTTATAAAAATCTGGCACACAAGCCAGTCATATTAAGTGGAGCATAAGAGATTGTCGGAGACAGTTGCTGTCATCATTGTTAACTATAATGGCGGAGAACTGCTGCAGAGGTGTTTGCAGGCTTTAAGCAAGCAAACCCGCCAGGCAGATCGGGTATTGCTGGTCGACAATAATAGTGATAATTTTTCAGCTGATCAGATCAAAATCAGCTTTCCATGGTTGGAGGTTCTGGAACTCGCAGAGAATATAGGTTTTGCCGTTGCCAATAATCGTGCTGTTGAAAAGCTGACAGATATGGAATGGGTGGTTTTGCTAAACCCGGATGCATATGCCACTCCGGACTGGCTGGAAAAATTATTAGCCGGTGCAAAAAGTCATCCGGATTATCTCTTCTTCGGTTGCCGGATGCTGGCGATGGAAGAGAATCGACTCGATGGCACTGGTGACGTTTATCATGTTTCCGGGGCAAACTGGAGGCGGGATTATGGTAAGTCTGCTGATCGACGAAAGCAAAGCGGTGAAATTCTCTCTCCCTCAGGTGCAGCAGCACTGTTTCGACGTGATATATACCTCGAAGTGGGTGGTTTTAACGAAGAGTTTTTCTGCTACATGGAGGATGTGGATCTGGGTTTAAGATTGCAGTCTCTGGGTTACAGCTGTTTCTATATAGCCGATGCTATCGTTACTCATGAGGGCTCCGGTGTGGTGGGTAAATACAGCGATTTTCAGGTCTATTATGGGCATAGAAACCAGGTCTGGGTCTATTTGATGAACATGCCGTCACCGTGGGTCTGGATCTACTTGCCACAGCATCTATTGTACAATGTCGCGAGTATTATACTGTTCACACTGAGGGGTAAAACAGGCGTAATATTACGTTCTAAAATTGATGCTATTAAAGGTTTGCCCGGGGCATGGAAAAGGCGGAAAGAAATCCAGTCAAAAAGCCGAATCAGTTCCAGGGAGCTGAGAAAGAAAATGTCACGAGGTTTTTTTACACCATACTTCAATCGTAATGAATAATAAATCCAGAATGTCTGAGACTAATAAAGAACGCATTACTATAATCATCGTCAACTTCAATGGCGGTGAACTTCTCGTTCGTTCTGTCAGGCAGGCATTTGCTTCCGACCGGCCGGTAAATATCATTGTCTCGGACAATGCCTCTGCAGATAACTCCATTCGTCTGCTGCAGCAGGAGTTCGGCGATGACCCTCGTTTAACGGTTATACATAACGACAGCAACCTGGGGTTCGCCACTGCAAATAATGTCGCGCTGAAGCAGGCGGAAGGCGATTTCATACTGTTTCTGAATCCTGATTGCCTAATCAAACCAGACACCATCAGCCGGCTAGTAAATGTTTTTCATGATGATGGGCAGGCGGGCATGGTTGGCTGCCGGGTTATGAACCCGGACGGCACTGAACAGAAAGGCTGCCGACGCCGAGTCCCAACGCCCTGGAGAACCTTTGTGCGTGTCCTGGGCCTGTCCCATTTCACCCGTTCAACTGAATGGCTGCAGGGCTTCGATATGTCTGCTGAACCTTTACCCCAGGGGCCAACTGAAGTTGATGCAATTTCGGGTTCCCTGATGCTGGTTAGTCGTCAATCTCTGGAGGATGTCGGGCCGCTAGATGAAGGATATTTCCTGCATTGTGAAGACCTAGACTGGTGTATGCGCTTCCACCTCAAGGGTTACAAGGTTCTGTTTGTTCCCGATGTAGAAGTTATTCATCACCAGGGGTTTAGCAGTAAGCAGCGCCCGGTTCGGGTGATGTGGCATATGCATAAGGGCATGATGCGTTTTTACAATAAGTTTTTTCTGCGCAGATATCCCTGGCCGATGGTGATTGTCGTTGCCCTGGGTGTCTGGTTTCGTTTTCTTGTACTGGTATCCAAACATCTATTTCATGGATTCACTCGTTTTCTGTGCAATATTTGTAAACGTATTAAGGGTGTTTTTGTTTCCGTAGCTGAGGATAGCCTCGATCCATCATTTCTACAATTTAAGTCAAATACCAGTCGACCGGAGAGCGATAGAGTTCTAGTTTTGGGCGCTCGCAGCCAGATTGGTCATTTTCTTCTGCCCAGATTGATCAATGCAGGTTACCCAGTCTCAGCCGCAAGCAGAAAGAAAGTAATCAGCACAGGTGTCAGTGATCTGCAATGGTGTGAATTGAACCTGGAATCAGAAGCTGAAATATCCCTGCCCGCTAATACTAAGACAGTAATCTCGTTGGCGCCGGTATGGCTGCTGGCTGCAAGAATTAATGAGATGGCCGACCAGGGCATGCAACGGCTGGTGTTTTTTAGCTCAACCTCCCGCTATACAAAAATTGAATCGAGTAATCCTGCCGACAGTACGCTTGCCAGTCGCCTGGCTAAGGCTGAAGAGCTCTTGATTGAGGAATGTCAGAAACGCGGAGTGAACTGGACGCTATTCAGGCCTACGCTGGTATACGGCTGTGGCATGGATAAAAATATTTTCTCTATTGCCCGGTTCATTCGGCGCTTTGGCTGCTTTTTTATGACCGGTGAGGGCAAAGGTTGTCGCCAGCCTGTTCATGCTGATGATCTGGCAGATGCCTGCATAAAGGTGCTGCATAACGAGGTGACGTTTAAACAGGATTATAATCTGAGTGGTGGTGAAACACTGAGTTACCAGAGCATGGTTGATCTGGTTTTTGATGTGCTGGGACGTAAAAAAAGGTTATTTGTTGTTAGTCGTTCGTTACTATATAGCATGACAAGAATAGTATCTGTACTACCCGGGCTCGGTCATATTAACCCGGCGATGATTGATCGCATGGAGCAGGACTTTTGCTTCGACCATAGTCTTGCAGTTGATGACTTTTCTTATAGCCCTAGAGGTTTTCTGGAGACCTCTTATTATAATCAGAATCGTTCTCTGTCTATGATGACAGAAAATGACGTATCAAGATTAACTGATTTAAAAGGGAAAAAAGTTCTGGTAACCGGTGCGGGTGGATTTATCGGATTCTCTCTATGTCGCTATCTTGTGGCTCAGGGCTGTGAGGTATTGGCGGTGTTGCGGGATGTACGTCAATTGCATGATCTCGGTAGCCGGCTGACACCTGTAATCATCGATGACCTCTGCAAGGTGCATAACTGGACGGAGATGCTTGCAGGCGTTGATGCGGTGGTGCACCTTGCAGGATATGTTCATGAAAGAGCAGGGAATCTCTCAGAGCAGGCAAGTTTACAGTGTACCCGTTTGAATGTTGATGTGACCAGGCGCCTTGCCAGTGCTGCAGCCAATGCAGGAATTAAACGCTTTGTCTATGTCAGCAGTGTCAAAGTACATGGTGAATCCAGTGATCAAAATAAATCAGTAACTGAATTTATCGATCTCTTTCCAGAAGGTGGCTATGCAAAAAGCAAACTCGCAGCAGAAAGCCTGCTTCGAGATATAGAATCATCCTCTGAAATGGAAGTTGTTATTGTCCGTCCACCACTTGTTTATGGGCCGGGAGTGAAAGCAAACTTTCTGCGCCTGATGAAACTGGTTGAAAAAGGCATACCATTACCGCTGGCGGCCGTAGATAACCGCCGAAGCTTTATTTATCTTGAGAACCTGGTTGACATCCTGGCTTTGTCAATTGTGCATCCAGGCGCTGCAGGGCAAACATTCCTGGTCAGTGACAGTGAAGGCGTATCAACACCAGTATTGATTCATATGTTAGCAAATGGACTAGGTGTAACTCCTCGCTTATTTCCAATATCAGTTGAAGTCATGCAAGTGCTGGCCGCTGTGGGTGGTGAGCGATCCACGGTAGACCGGCTGGTACAATCCCTGGTAATTAATTCTGCGCATGTACGTAAAACTCTGGACTGGCAGCCACCTTATTCGATGGAGCAGGGCATAGAGAAGACTGTGTACTGGTATCAGCAATTATATGATCCTGTGCAGTCCAGCCAGTCACAGCTTGCCGCGTATGCCAGTGTCTGGTAGATGTGTCCTGATTGCAGCGACGGTATTTAGACAGTGATTAGTCTTTTCCTGCTTTGTTTTATCGTTAGCCTGTACTTGTCCTGGTTTCTTACTTCACGTGTCAGGCGGTATGCACTGGCTAAGGACATGTTGGATATTCCCAATAGCCGTAGCTCACACTCTGTCCCTACCCCCCGAGGTGGAGGGATAGCCATCGTGGTTGTTTTGATTTTGAGCGCAGGCCTGTCCCTCTTTTTCCCGGCAGCACAGCTTGACCTGCTATTGTGCCTGTTATTCACCACTCTTGCTTTTGCCCTGTTAGGCTGGCAGGACGATAAGCACGATTTATCTGCATCATCCCGATTTTTCATTCAGTTACTGATCGCAGCTGTATCCAGTGTCTGGTTGTTATGGAATACATCATTGTGGGCATTGACGCTCATTAACGTGCTTATCTTTTTGCTAAGTATCCTGTGGATAGTATGGATGGCAAATATCTATAATTTCATGGACGGTATTGATGGAATTTCTGCTATAGAAACAATAGTGCTTGGAACCACTACTGCCTATTGGTTCACTATGGCAGACTCATTGAGTGCCGCTTTTATTTGTATTGCCGTAGCGGGTGCAGCTTTGGGGTTTTTACGCTGGAACTGGTCACCGGCAAAAATATTCATGGGCGATGTGGGAAGCCTGGCCCTTGGTGGGTTTTTTGCCACCCTGGCCATTTTTGGTACAAGCACGCAGGGTATTCCGTTTTTGGCCTTTCTGATTCTTTACGCTGTATATTTAACCGATGCGGGCTTTACCTTGCTACACAGGATAATCAAGAAAGAGAAATGGTGGCAGGCTCATCGTTCACATTACTACCAGCGTGCTGTGCAGTCGGGATACAGCCACGTTCAGGTTAGTCTCGCTGTACTGATAATAGATGTTTTTCTAGCGCTACTGGCAAGTTTACTGGTCGCAGAAAAAATTTCTGCTCCATTCGCAATTGCGATGACTATGGGAGTGCTAAGCTTGCTGATGTTTCTGGTAAACTCACGTTTTAAGCGATTCAAAAGTAATTAACCAGTAATTAACCTAACAAGGTCGGCAATGTCAAAAATTAGCACATCACTGAGGCTGCTCAAAACACGCTGGGCAGCGCTTGTGCACGATGTCATCATGATTCCCGTTGCCTGGATGCTGGCTTACTGGATTCGATACAAGATTGGCGAATATCCCGATCATTTGCTGGAACGAGCCCTGGACTTGCTGCCGCTGGTGGTGTTGATTCAGGGTAGTACCTTTATCTATTTTGGTCTTTACCGCGGTATATGGCGTTTTGCCTCATTACCGGATTTAAGCCGCATCGTTCGTGCTGTAGTGGTCTCTACGGCGATGGCTGCTGTGGTGATTTTTTTCCTTACTCGCCTCGAGTATGTTCCTCGCTCAGTGTTTATCATCGATGCCATTGTGCTTATTTTATTACTCGGCGGAACACGTCTCAGCTATCGTCTGATCAAAGACCATAGCCTTGCTAAAGAAGCGGCAGAACGCGTGCTTGTAGTGGGTGCTGGTTCAGCAGGAGAAGGGTTGGTACGGGACCTGTTGAGAATGCGGCCTGCTGTGTATGCTCCAGTTGCCTTCGTAGATGATGATCCAGCCAAGCAGGGACAGGAAATTCATGGTATACGAGTCGTTTCCAATATTGAAAGTATATCCAGTGTTGCCGGCCAGTGGGATGCAGACCTGATTATGCTGGCCTTACCCAGCGCCAGTTCAGACCAAATGCGACGCATCGTGGAAATATGCGAAATGTCAGGCCTGCCTTTTCGTACCCTGCCAAAGTTGCAGTCACTGGTTAGCGGCAAGGTAAGTATCAATGAGATTAGAGAAGTTCAGATAGAAGACCTGTTAGGTCGAGCTCCAGTCATGCTGGACCGCACAGAAATTGTAAACCGCTTGAAAGATAAAACAGTTCTGGTTACCGGTGGTGGTGGATCGATTGGTTCTGAGCTATGCCGACAGATAAGCAAAGTGGATATCCAGCGTTTAATTGTGCTGGATCAGAGTGAATACAATCTTTACTCGATAGAGAAAGAGCTACAGCAATCCTTACCCGATCTTCAACTAAGTTGTGAACTGGGCGATGTTTGTGATCTTGCCGGGCTGGAGTATTTGTTTAAAACTTATCAGCCTGACGTGGTATTTCATGCAGCGGCATACAAACATGTACCTATGCTGGAAGATAAGATCCGTGTAGCGGTAAGAAATAATGTCATCGGTAGCTGGAACGTCGCTAGCCTGGCAGATAAATATAATTGCAGCGACTTTGTCATGGTTTCTACTGACAAAGCAGTCAACCCTGGAAATATCATGGGGGCAACCAAGCGGGTGGCTGAAATTATTTGCCAGACTATGGACGAACGTTCTACTACTCGTTTTATAACAACCCGTTTCGGCAATGTTCTGGGATCAGCAGGTAGCGTTGTACCTCTATTCAGAAAACAGATACAGAAAGGCGGGCCGGTCACTGTCACGGACAAAAACATCAGCCGCTATTTTATGACTATTTCTGAAGCTTGCCGCTTGATACTGCAGACCACAGTGATGGGTAATGGCGGGGAAATATTTGTTCTGGATATGGGGGAGCCAGTGAAGGTGTTATATCTTGCGGAACAAATGATTCGACTATCTGGAAAAATTCCCGGTGAGGATATTAAAATCGAGTTTACAGGTCTAAGGCCAGGCGAGAAATTGCATGAAGAACTGTTTCATAGTGATGAAGATCTAACCGACACCAGCCACGAAAAAGTGATGCTGGCAATGAGCAGGAAAACTGACTGGCCGACGCTAGTCAAATCTATGGGTGAGTTTCAGCAGGCTGTAGACGAATTTAATATGAAAGAGCTGAAGAAACTTATCTGTAAACTGGTTCCAGAAATGACACAGCAACACGTCAGCAAAAAAGTGGAAGGTGACAATGCAGCATAAATTACAAAGCAGAGGAAGATAGTGATTGTTCCATTGATAATGTCTGGGGGCTCGGGTACACGTCTGTGGCCTATGTCACGTGAGTTTTATCCTAAACAGTTCCACCATTTACTGGGTGAGGAAACGATGCTTCAGCAAACCGTGCACAGGCTTGAGGG
>DAOVWW010000166.1 GCA_030636465.1 Gammaproteobacteria bacterium | reverse complement strand
GACTTGCGATCTTTAACGGTAATTCGTGCATCGACTTCACCCTCTTTTTCAGCAGCATTAAAAGTAAGGCGGGTGGCTTTCGATGGCTGTTTACGCCCTACTGCAATACTGCGAGATAAAGCACTGGTGTTTGGTGACTGCCCTTCAACCAGACCTGGAAGGCTGGCGCGAATGTTTTCTTCGTTATAATGTTTCGCACCCTCTATCGTGACCTTGCCGACCTTGAATGCGACCACGCGTAATTCAATCACACCATCGGAAAGGGATTGCTGGGGTAATACTACTCTTGCAAAGCTATAGCCTTTATCTCGTATAGCCTGCTCAAAAGCCCTGCTCGCAGCCTGCAAGTTTTCTATACCGTGCTGTTCGCCGGTAAATTTTTGCAGTAATTTTTCTGTCTGCTTATCTGAAAGAGGGTTCTCTCCAGTAACATTGAAACCAGTAACTTTGAAACTTACGGTATCATTTTCTGCTGCCGAGGCCGGCAACAGCAGACAAACTTGTATCAGACACACAAACAGAATGTGTGTGGCAAAACGGTGACACCCCATCATCAACATACTCTCTTTTTAGTATTCTTTTTAGTATCCCTGATTGCAGTAAAACTCGTTCCTGCATCAGAGTTAATGCTGGCAATACTTATGAATCACCATGCATTTTCTTTTTTCTGATCTGCTATGATAATTTATGTTTTATCTACAGAACAGTTCTCCTGGGACCTTCGGTGTATGAACTGTATTCCGCAACAGAAAAATTAAGTATTTGCGTAATAAACTCACACCTGTACAGTATAGACGAAAAAATTCACCTACCCAAGTTGTGGAGAGTACCCTATTTTAACAACAAGAACCAATCTGCTGAGCTTAATATATTTGAAGCACTACCATGAAACCTTCTAGCGAAAAACAAAATCAATTCCGATTCTGGTTACGCAAAAATATATTGCGCTTAAGCATTGGGCTAATGATTACAGCCCTGTTTATTCTCGACATCAAAGGCATACTCACACTGCCACTGATGGACAGGGTAGAAAATATTGTTTACGACTCCCGGGTCAAGATGACGACACAAAGCAGTGTCGATGAACGTATCATCATTATCGATATTGATGAGAAGAGCCTGCAGGCCGAGGGCCACTGGCCCTGGTCCCGCCACAAACTAGCTAAATTGCTGGATAAACTTTTCGATGAATACGGCATCGCTTTACTCGCTATGGACATGGTATTTGCCGAGAAAGATGATAGTGAAGTACTGCATAAATTAGACAAGGAAATCGCAAAACATCATGGTGAGACGGTGTTCGATAGCCTGGTAGAATTACGCCAGTCCCTTGATAGCGATCACATTTTTGCAGATAGCATGAAAGACCGCCCCGTCGTGCTCGGCTATTATTTTACCCATGATGCATCAGACAGTGTGACCATAGGAAAATTACCTCCGGCGGTTTTAAAAAAAGGCGCGTTTGAAGAAGATCACGGTGAGTATTATAAGACTTCGGGACATGGTGCAAACATAGCAGTTCTACAAGATAGTGCAGAAAGTGCCGGTTTTTTCGAGAACCCGAACCCCGACGCCGATGGCGTTTTCCGCCGCTCACCCATGCTGCAGGAATATGGAGGCGAGCTCTACGAATCACTATCTTTGGCGGCAGCCCATACATTTCTGGGCAGAGCACCGAAACTTGTCATTGGCCAGAGTGGTGATGGCACTGGAGAAGACCACTACCAGTCAATAGAACAGATTCATCTTGGCAAACAGGTCATTCCTGTTGATCGTGCGGCCTCTGTTCTGATTCCCTTCCGCGGCAGACAGGGGAGTTTTCGCTATATTTCTGCCACCGACATACTCAATGACAAGCTGGCAGACCCATATTCCCTTATTGGCCAGATCGCTTTTGTCGGCACCTCCGCACCAGGGCTGGTCGACCATCGCGCCACGCCAATACAGAATATTTTCCCCGGAGTAGAGATACACGCAAACCTTCTGGCGGGCATACTGGACAACAGCTTCAAACATCGGCCTGCCTATGTGCTAGGTGCTGAAATTCTCGTCCTGCTAATTATTGGCCTTATCCTGTCGCTTACATTGCCCGCACTCAGCCCTATCTGGTCAACATTAATGGTTGGCGCCATGCTTGCTGGCACCATCATAATTAACCTTCATATATGGACAGAATTCAACATTGTACTCAGCCTCGCCCAGCCAGTGTTACTGATCATGGGCCTGTTCCTGTTCAATATGAGTTATGGTTTTCTCACTGAATCACGTGCCAGGCATCAAATGGGAAAACTATTTGGTCAGTATGTACCGCCTGAACTGGTTAACGAAATGGCGATGGATCCAACAAATTTTTCAGTTGAAGGTGAGCGTAGGGAAATGACTGTTCTTTTCTCAGATATCCGAGGCTTCACGACTATTTCCTAAAAGCTCGACCCCACAGAACTATCAGAACTGCTAAATGAATTCCTGACCCCCATGACCAGTATTATCCACCACGGTCATGGCACTATCGACAAATACATGGGCGACGCCATCATGGCATTCTGGGGGGCGCCATTGCACAACGCCGACCATGCTCAGCACGCCCTGGAAGCAGCTTTACAGATGGAGTTCATGACCCACGAATTACACAAGGAGTTTCTGGAACGAGGCTGGCCAGAAATTCACATAGGTATCGGTCTAAATACTGGGACTATGAATGTTGGCAACATGGGCTCCGAATTTCGCATGGCCTACACAGTTCTCGGTGATGCGGTAAACCTTGGTGCGAGGCTTGAAAGCCTTACCAAGCAGTACGGGGTTCATACCATTATCAGCGAATATACACGTGATGCGGTGAATGGGTTTGTTTTTCGAGAGCTGGATCGTGTCCGGGTAAAGGGTAAAAATGAACCTGTGGCCATCTTTGAGCCCGTCTGCAAGACGGAAAATGTTAGCCATTCCATGCAACGGCAATTAGATGAATACAGCGAAGCATTAGAATTATATCGCCAGCAACAATGGGAAACTGCCCGCCAGAAATTCATGCAGCTACATGATGAAGTCCCCGACTTTCTGCTTTACACGGTCTACCTTGAGCGTATCGACGATTTTCTCATTAACCCGCCGGGTGAAGATTGGGACGGAGTGTTTACCCATTCGACGAAGTGAGAAATAACAATATACCCTGCTGATGGGAATACTATCTGCTCTCCCACAACTCCCTAAAATTATTGCCCACAAGTCAGGCCTACAAAATAATTTAAGATTTGCTATGCTATTAGCATGAATTCTCATCAGATAGGAAAACATCAATATTGATGGGTTCATGGCAGTGGTCCTTCAAAAGAGTTACCACTTCTCCCAATAATCCGAAATAAAGAGGAGGTCTTTTAATGAAAAGACTTACACGTTTTTTTGCAGTAGCCCTGATTATCAGTGGTTTTACTCTGGCACCAGTAGCTGATTCTGAAGCCTGGTTCAATATGAATAGCCCCTGGAATAATGGTTCTGGCTGGGGTGGTAATAATAGCCCCTGGAACGGCGGCTATGGTGGTGGACCTAACTGGGGTGGTAATAACATGCCCTGGAATGGCGGCTATGGTGGTGGTAATAACTGGGGTGGCAACAACATGCCCTGGAATGGTGGCTATGGTGGCGGACCTAACTGGGGTGGCAACAACATGCCCTGGAATGGTGGCTACGGCGGCGGCCCTAACTGGGGTGGTAACAACATGCCCTGGAACAGTGGCTACGGCGGCAACCGCAACTATGGTGGTCAGCCTTACTATAGAAATGACGCCCCATATTATGGCGGCTATCCAAACTATGGCGGCGGTGCAGCTGATATGCCTGCGGCAGAACCAGCACCAGCCCAGTACCCGGAAGTCACTCCTGTAGATTAGTCTTTATAAACAGGAACAAAAAAGGGCCGCACAATGCGGCCCTTTTTCATTTCCAGCTTTAGGCTTAAAGGTTTTATGTAACACCTAAAACGTAATACCTAATACTTTTCTTTTATTCCAACCAACCGTTAACCCTCTCCAGATCAGCTACTTCGAGACTCCCCGTTACCCGCTTCAGCTGCAACGTACTTAGAATAAACTGGTACTTGGCATTAATATAATCTCGTTCTGAGCCATACAGGTCACGCACCGCATCCAGCACTTCAACGTTAGTATTAACACCTGCCTTAAAACCCTCACGCTTGGCTTCTACTGTACTATTACCCGCTCTGACTGCTTTTTTGAGTGCCTGCAAACGACTGATGCCGCTGGTTATGGCCTGATAAGCTGACCGGGATGTTCTATCAACGCTCCGCCTTATACCTTCCTGATTATGCAATGCTGTCTGATACAAAGCCCTCGCTTCCCTGGTTCCCGACACCACTCCCCAACCCTGCACCAGAGGTATACCTAGCTGTATTCCAATATCGGAGTTTTCATTTATCCTGCCTGAACCCGTTAGACTGCCATCAGCATCTGAGTTTGAGTGTGAGGCAACCAGGTCCAGCGTTGGGTAATGGCCCGCTTTTATCCTTGAAACCTCTCTGTCAGCAATCTCCACTGAACGCTGGGCAGCAAGGAAATCAAGATTATTTTTCATTGCAGCCTCCACCCAGTAATCCAGTTCATTTGGTGAAGGAGAATCAAGCGGAGGCTTGTTACTTGCTATAACCAGCAGCGTCCCAGGTGCCTGTCCGGTAAGCTCTTTTAGTGCAATCAGT
>DAOVWW010000303.1 GCA_030636465.1 Gammaproteobacteria bacterium | reverse complement strand
TTTGAAGCCAGCCAGTGATATTTTCCTGCTACTGCCGACTGGTTGTTGCTGACTTCGCCACTTAGTGGGTCACGCCGCGGTATATACAGTCCCTGCAGGTCACTGCCATTACCGAACAATCCCTGTAGATAAAGCATATCTTCCCAACGTTTGTATTCAGTATCAATGGCATCAGGCGGGAAGGGATTGAACAAATCGAGCGGGTTATAGACCATGCCATTGCCCCAGCTGATGGCCTGTCTGCCTATACGTGTTACCAGTTTTTCAGCAGAGTAGGATAGAACAAGTCTGTCGATACGGTGAAATAGCACAGAATCATCAGATTCTGAAATGACACTGGATAAATCAAACAGCTGGCTCTGGTCGCTGGCAATACCCGCACAGCTTCTGCCGGCAAGGCCACCACGAAAGAGACAGTTGTTGAGTTCTGTTGAGTACAGGCCATTTA
This sequence comes from Gammaproteobacteria bacterium, assembly GCA_030636465.1. GTDB lineage: Bacteria > Pseudomonadota > Gammaproteobacteria > BMS3Bbin11 > BMS3Bbin11 > BMS3Bbin11. Next base: position 2,514 of record DAOVWW010000303.1, on the reverse strand, counting down.
ATTCGTAGTGTAGCCGTGCATCCCAGTTGCCGGAATGTGTCTCAGCCTTTAACCTCAGATTGCCCAGAGATTCCCGGTAGGGGTTAGCGCTTTCAGCATAGACTGAATTATCGGGAAAATCTGAATAAGAATAGAAATACTTGGCATGCCCGCCGAAGGTCGTTTCAGCCATGGCAGTTGTCGCCAGGCTGAAAAGAAAAATGATTTGAATATATTTATAAAACATTTTTGTATTTAGGGAAACTCTGAATAAATCAATGAAGCCCGCCATTGCACCCTTTCGGGTATTTCCTGCGGTCACGAGCACCTAAGCGCGGCAATCTCATACCATATTATCAATGGCTTAGAGATTGCCACGTCACTTCGTTCCTCGCAATGACGACACATCAGAGTTTTATTGTTTTTTAACCAATTCATCTTCCACGATCCTGCCATCATGCAGGCGCACTAAACGTTTGGCGAATTTCATTACACCTTCATCATGAGTAGAAATAATAAACGTGGTGCCCATGCTGGCATTAAGTTCCCGCATCAGTGTCATTAATTTATCAGAATTTGTCGAATCCAGGTTTGCCGTTGGTTCATCGGCCAGTATCAGTGCGGGTTTACTGACTATCGCCCGTGCGACAGCGACTCGCTGCTGCTGCCCGCCTGATAATTCAGAAGGGCGACGATCCTCCAGACCATCTAAACCAACCTGTTCTAGTATATCCATCGCCAGGTGTCTGCGCTGGTTGGCTTCGATCCCCTGTAACTGCATAACAAATTCAACATTCTCACGTGCACTTAAAACAGGGATGAGATTGTAGGCCTGAAATACGAAACCAATGTGATGCAGCCGCAGGTCAGCAAGTTCAGACATACTCATTTTATCAAGACGTAGACCTGTTACGGTAATCTCGCCACTGGTGGCAACATCCAGGCCGCCTATCATGTTGAGCAGGGTGGTTTTGCCCGAGCCTGATGCACCGGACAGACAGACAAATTCACCTGCTGAGATGTTGATATCAACATCGGTCAGGGCATGTACTGCCAGCTCCCCCTGGGAGAACACTTTGTTCAAATTTCGGCATTGAACTGCCAGTTTTCGTTCACTCGTCATTATTGCCAGACCCTGGTAATTGCTTCGATAGGAACCTTACGTGAGGCTCGCCAGGCCGGGAATATACTGGCGGCTATACCCAATACCAGAACCAAAGTATTGGCCAGCACTACATCATATAGCTTGACTGCAGGTAACAGGGTGCTGCTCATACCAGCCAGCTCCATTCCTTCTGCTACAACAGATACATCAATGCCATCTTTAAGCGGCAAGATGGTCAGCCAGGATAATAAATTACCTGCCAGCAGGCCTATCAGCAGCATGATGATAGATTCAATCAGTACCATAAACAGGATGTTAGGTGGTTTCATTCCCAGTGCCTGAACCAGGCCTATTTCACGTGTCCGTTCAAAGACGGCCATCAGTAATGTATTGACCAGTCCAAAAGACAGAGCCAGAAATATTACAGCGAACCAGACCAGTACAAAACCGTCCATGACACCCAGCATTGAAGCCATATAGGGGTCTTGCTCAAGCCAGGTTTTTACTTCGACATCAGAAATAACTGCGGCACGTGTTTTATCCAGCAGTTGAGTGAGGTCGCGGTAATCATGCCCTAGCAGTGATATTTCCGAAACACCAGAGCCCATTTTTAGCATTTTACGGACTGTTTCCAGACCGGCAAACACATAACTTGTTTCAGTGGATTGTAAATCCGTATCAAATACACCGGCAATACGAAAACCCCGTTCAGCGATGGTATTGTCGGGATCCTGACTCATTACTACCACGCGCCGGTTAAGTTTTGTTTGCAGACGCTCCAATAACTTTTTTCCAACAATTAACTTGTTGTCGTTTACCGACTCAAGGGGAATTCCAGCACTGAGGCTATCACCGATAAAGGAAAGCCCCTGTTCCCTGACTGGGTCAATACCCACCAGGGTGATAGCTAATACGTCACGTTCGCTGCGGATCACAGCAGGTACACGTATACGTTCAGACCAGGCAACCACCTCATCATCTGCCAATAGGGCCTGCAGGGCAGGGGATGCGCTAACCGAGGGGATGATGTGTTCTATCGACGGGTCGTCAAGATATTCTGCTGCATGAATCTGAATATGGCCAGAGAGGGTTTTTATCGAGCTGTCAATCATCTGATCGACCATGCCCCGCATCAGTGCAGTCATCCATATCATGCCCCACAAACCCAGGGCGATGGCGGACAGCATAATCAGAGTACGTCTATGATTCCGCCACAGGTTGCGCCAGGCGAGACGAAAAATAATAGACCAGGACATGTTTGTGCCTGTATTCATGTTTTTGCACTCATCATGCCGCCTGCAGTGCCTGGATCGGGTTTAATTTACGTATATGCCAGATAGGGTAGATTGACGCGAAAATAGTAGCCAGCAGTACCACAAAAGGACCTGGTAGAACCGTGCGAAGTGAAAACTCGGGCAGTATCACCGGGG
>DAOVWW010000079.1 GCA_030636465.1 Gammaproteobacteria bacterium | reverse complement strand
TACCTAAAAAATGAGTAGTGAAAGAAAGCCCATTAGTATAACCTGAAATAGTGATAAAGCAACGTAGGGGGGGGGGTAAGTGAGGCACGTGTCTCATGTGTTCAGATAAGGCAGATACTGGCTATAAATAAAAAGGGCGCCATACAGGCGCCCTTTCATTTTTCAGTTGAAACTATGCTTATGAAAGTCTTTCAAATAACCAGAGCAGCATGCCCAGTGTAGTAAGGCATGAAAGCACACAAAGACTGATCAGTTGTAATTGATGGCTCATAAACAGGGAGTTTCAACTCTTTTATCTAAAAAGCAGTTTATTACTTGCTAGTTTATTTAAGGATGTCAAAACCATAAGTTACAGAAAATACCATCTGGTTGTCCTGGTCATTACCAAAGCGATCTTCCCCACCAACTATGTAGGTAAAGTTAGCATCAGCACCGCTGTTGCCAATTGCGTGAGACAGGGTTATGTCAAAGTGACGGAAGGCGCTGCTTTTCGCGTCATCAGACTCAGGTATAAATTCACCATCTGTTTCATACACGTAGTAGCCAATTACACCACCGAGTGAGAAGCCTGCACCGATATCGCCAGACGCGTCGAGTGTCCAGTATGTATCACCCTGGTTTCCCCAGGCTACATCTTCAGCCAGATATTTAAAGCCAAGCGTTGCAGGGCCCACGCCAAATGAACCTTTAGGCTCGAAGGCATTGAAGTCACTGATATTCAGGTAGTAGTAATACGTCGCGCCAATGTCCCAGCTCAGCAGATCTGTAGACCCACCCCAGCCAGCATAGAAATCATTTTCGAAGCCTTTAGTGTCACTATCTGGATCACCATAACCCAGGTTAGAACCCCAGTAACCGGCATACAGGCCAGAAGCCCCAGCCCAATCAACGCCGCCCTGTATAGCAACATTGTCGTTTTCTGGTGCGTTAGTAATACCACGCAGGATGTACTGTGAGAAAAGACCAATGTTACCGCTAACTTCAGCCTGAGCGGGTGTTATAGCAGCTGCCAGAGTGGCGATTGAAAAAGCCGTAGCAAGTGCTAAAGGTTTAATTGCAGTTTTCATGTTTAAAGCTCCGTAAATATAAAAAGAAAAATCGTTTTTAAAGTCTGATGTGCGTTGATAAGACACATCGTGGTACCAAAGTCACATCTAATCATAAGCACTATGTGTGCCAACTTTTAAATATTACAATAAATCAATTAGATACCGATTTATTTGGAATGTAAGTAAATAATATTTATATAAAAATGTACCTGGTTGGAACGTAGCTGCACCCTGCTGGTGCATCTAATAGATATCTGTCATCAATGGGTTATGTGGTGCGGGGTACCAAATCGGCGCCAGGATATGAACGTAATTGTGCTCCATACCAGTGTTCGCAGGCTCATTGCGACAACAGTGCGTTGCTCATATTCACCACCATAAAACACATGAATTTGAAAGGCGCCAAAGACTAATATCGTCAACGTCACTATGGTGATTGATGCGCCCAGAGCCCATGATTTTTCCAACCATATCCCGACTCCGGTCGCCACATAGAAAAAGCCAGCGATAAAATTAAACCAAAGTACAAAGTCGACATAATTTCCTGCGGCACTTCTTGCTTCACCATCAAAAAACAGCACGATGCCGCCTGATTTAATGGTCATTACGCCAAAGGCTACGGCGATGATAGAGGTAATCCAGACCCATGCAGGCCGTTTTCTAATAGTCATTTCTATGTTCCTTTATTTAATTTAAAGCCAGTGTTTATGTAATGAGTAATCTGCCAGATCTCATCATCGGAGAGACGCTCCTCAAATGCTGGCATAGCACTGCCAAAAGGTTTGCCACCTTCCGAGATGGTCCAAAAATAGAAGGAGTCTGTGGCTAGCGGTAATTTACGGGTAAACGTAAGATTGGCCGGGCTGGGGGTCAACTGCGTGCCTGCCAGACCATTACCGTCACCAGTTTTTCCATGACAAGCCATACATTGCATTTGATAAAGTCTTTTTCCATTAGAGATATTCACTGTAGACACGGACAATGTGTTTGTTAAGCCAGCATACTGTTCCGGGATGTTTCCCCGAAGATATTGGATGTAGCGACTGAGAAACAGGGAGTCAGGATTATTGCTGGCATTTGTCTGGCAACCGGTCATGACAATGGCCGGAAATAGTAATGAGACCTTATATAAATCGCGTAGTGGTGGCATTAGCAAAATTGCATCCAGTTAATGGCCACGGCCTCTGCCACCAGCGGAAGCATTACCCTGACGTGAACTGTATCCTGACCCATAAGTACTACTCTCAGATTGTCCGTAGCGGTTCTGGTTACCTGAGCCACTGCCATCACGTTTTCTAGTGCGCTTCATGTCGCCATTCCCATCTTCATTTCCTCCGCCATTTAACTGTTGATAGAGGGCGCGCTCTTCATTGCTCATCGATTGCATTTGAATTTGCTGCTGGGTACGTGCATTCGCCATTTCTGCATTTTCTTCCGCCTGGGAAACTGTACTAATCAGCAGGAGAAGTGAAGTTCCTATAAATGTCATTTCTTTGTTCATCAGATTTACCTCTTGTCGAAACTTTGTTGAGTTTGTTACTGTAGTTGTGCAACGAAGTTATCGGATCAGAACTTCATCACGGTCGCCATCATGCATGTAAGTTGTTTCACAAAGATTTCTGCAGCAATTTAATTTGTTACAAAATGTTTCAATGACATCATTCCAGGGAAAGATAAAGATGAGTAGTGAGAGCCAGAAAGAGTTGATCTTGATTGTCGATGATGACCCGCGTCTTCAACAGTTATTACTGGAGTATCTTGGGGAGCAGGGCTACGCTGCCTCATCGGTAAGTAATGGTGAGGAGATGGATCTCTGGCTTGATGAACACCATCCTGATCTGATCATTCTTGATCTGATGTTACCGGGTGAGGATGGCCTGTCACTAGCACGGCGTATACGCCACCGTAGCAATATTCCAATCATTATGCTTTCAGCACGTGGCGAAGAATGGGACCGTATCATCGGTCTTGAGGTTGGAGCCGATGATTACCTGGCAAAACCCTTTAATCCACGCGAACTGCTGGCCCGTATCCGCGCGGTACTGCGTCGGGGTTACCAGACCGCTGCACCTGATGAGGAAGGTTCAGAAAAAAACATTGCTGCAGACAATCAACAGGACAGTAAGCCCGGACATCTCTCAGAATTTGGAGAATACACACTTGATCTTGATGGACGGACACTGTGGAAAGACGGAAGTGAGGTGATGCTGACCAGCGGTGAAATGGCATTGCTGATCGTTCTGGTTGAGCACCCGAATCGTGTACTCAGTCGTGACTATCTAATGGAGATGATCAATACCGGGGAGCACGATTCCTTTGACCGGAGCATCGATGTACGCATAACCCGCTTGCGGCAGAAGATAGAGAGTAATAGCGCACAACCACGTTTTATCCGCACTATCTGGGGGGAGGGCTATCGCTTTACCCCCGACGTAAATTCAGGCCAGTAACGATAAGCTGATGAAAATCCCGAATACGCTCTTTTTTAAAATATCATCCACGCTAATCGTAACCTTACTGTTATTGTCGATCATTATTCTGGCCAGTACGGCTTATTTTGTTCTGGTGCCGGTAGGAAAACGTTCCGCTGATGATTTGGCAGCTCTGGTGGTGCTCTCGGCACAAACCTGGATTGAACTGCCGCCAGATACCCGTCAGGATTTTGAGGCGGAATTGATGACCGCGCACAACATCATGCTGCTCAAGGCTGAACAATCGCTCGAAGCGCCAGTCCAGCTGCAATTCTATATCTACCAGCGTTTGTTACAGCAGGCGTTGGAAAGGCGTCTAGGTGAGACTGCAGAGGTTACCATCGGGGCTGATGTTCTTCGCCCGGAATGGATATTGATCGACATACCAATGCCAGAGCAATTGCTGCGATTTGGAATATCCGCTGAACGCATCGGGGCACGGCCCCCCGCTGTATTTTTGGCCATAGCTATTGCGATACTCGTACTGGCTATCAGTGCAGCCCTCATCATAGCCTTACGCCTTACCCGTCCTCTTGCATTACTCTCCATGGCCACAACTGCGGTAGGCAGAGGTGAGAAGAGACTTGTTCCGGAGGATAAAGGCTCCGATGAAATCGTCACCCTGGCACGTAACTTCAACCGAATGTCGCATGAAGTGTCCGAATTACTGGAGAACAGGACTACACTACTTGCCGGCATTTCTCACGACCTTCGAACCCCGCTGACACACATGCGTATTGCTCTTGAACTCAATCGCGATGCCATTGAACCTTCTCTCCTCTCCGGGCTAGAGAGTGACGTCGAGGATATGGAGCAACTCCTTAAGCAAGTACTGCTGGTCGCTAGCGGTGACGACAAAAAGGAGCAATTACAGGAGCGGGACCTGGTTATGTTGTTATCGACGCTGGTAGCACAGCTAGAGGGTGAGTGGCTGGCACAATATCCTGATAGAAAAAGCCAGGTCGAGTTTCAGCCAGATAGTGCATTGAGTGCTGTCTGGCGCTGGCCGTTGCCGCAGCAAACCCTGTTACGGGTATTGCACAATCTGATAGAAAATAGTCTGCGATACGGCAACGATAGTCCCATCACTGTTGTATTAAGTAAGTACGATGACCACCCTTTGATTAGCATCCTTGACCGTGGACCCGGAATTCCTGAGGAGGAGCGAGAATCGGTGTTTCGCCCCTTCTATCGGCTAGAGGGTTCTCGTAATTTAATGACCGGTGGCAGTGGTCTTGGCCTGGCCATCGTTAGACAACTTTGTCAGGCCCAGGGTTGGGAGATCACTCTGCATTCACGAGTCGGTGGTGGTAATGAAGCACGTTTGTTATTGGGGCGTAGCTGAATTTATTTATTTCGACTTTAACCTTTTATCTGCAGTTTACTCTGCAGCATCTTACCCTCATCTATTAGCTCTAGCGCCAGTTTGTAGGTGATGAACCAGCGGGTGACAGCATACCTACTTCGGCCATATCGATTATGATTTCAGCCTGCACGTACAGCACTGGCAAAGATCTGCCAGGCTGAATTCAAAATATTCATCAAGAATTTCAATTTTTATGGGTTTTCTGGACATTTTTATACTCCCATCCGACTGCGTGGATTAAAACTTATTTTTTTCTGCATGCGGCGATGAGGACCTGGTTTTGAAATACATACATGATAAAAAGCTGACATTGACAGAGATCTCTTTCATGTTGGGTTTTTCTGAGATGAACTCCTTTATCGAGCTTGATGCCGACACCCGGATGGTATTGGCTGGGAATGGTTGAAACATCAGGCTGAAGTGGGTGTTTAAATATACTTGTGAACGTGTTTGTTGTTTTAATGAAAATTTAAAAGGATTGATTCTGTTGCTTTACCAATATTGATCGTAAATGGTGCATTACATAACTGAAATAAAAAATTCGCACCTTAACGGTGCCTGAAATAAAAATATTTTAAAGTAGACTACTGCAAGTCATTGTTAAAAAAAGAAGTAAATAATATGGCATGTTAATTGCATTTACGGTAATCAGTATTACACAAAACAAATAATTTTATATTTAGGAGATTTACATGTTATCGATTAATGCACTGAAGAAGACTGCACTGGCCCTTGCAGCCACTGCAGTTATATCAGGACCGGCACAGGCTGCCGACGACACGATAAAGGTAGGTGTTTTACATTCGCTGTCTGGAACTATGGCGATTAGTGAAACAACGCTGAAAGACACAGTCTTAATGCTTGTTGAAGAACAGAATAAGAAAGGTGGCTTGCTTGGCAAGAAACTGGAAGCTGTTGTTGTTGATCCAGCATCTAACTGGCCATTATTTGCTGAGAAAGCGCGTGAGTTGATCGAAAAGAGAAAGGTTGCGGCTGTTTTTGGTTGCTGGACTTCGGTCTCACGTAAATCAGTGTTGCCTGTTTTCGAAGAACTGGACAGCCTTTTATTTTACCCTGTTCAGTATGAAGGTGAAGAATCATCTAAAAATGTTTTCTACACCGGGGCGGCACCCAACACTCAGGCTATCCCGGCTGTTGATTATTTGATGAATGATCTTGGCGTAAAGCGCTGGGTGCTGGAAGGTACTGATTATGTCTATCCGCGTACGACCAACAAAATTCTGGAAGCCTACCTGAAAGCAAAAGGTGTTGCTGAGAAAGATATTCTTATTAACTATACGCCGTTTGGATTCTCTGACTGGCAGTCTGAGGTCGCGCGCATCAAGAAGTTTGGTTCTGCGGGCAAGAAAACTGCAGTAGTATCAACGGTAAATGGTGATGCTAACGTTCCTTTCTATAAAGAGCTGGGTAACCAGGGTATATCCGCTGAAGATATCCCAGTTCTTGCTTTCTCGGTTGGTGAAGAAGAGTTATCGGGTATTGATACCAAACCTCTGGTGGGACACCTGGCTGCATGGAACTACTTCATGAGTGTGGATTCAGATACTAACGGACCGTTCATTGATGCGTGGCATGCCTACATTAAAGACGAGAAACGTGTAACCAATGATCCGATGGAAGCAACTTATATTGGTTTCAATATGTGGGTAGAAGCCGTTAAGAAAGCCGGTACTACAGATGCTGCAGCCGTTCAGGAAGCCATTATTGGTGTCGCGGTACCTAACCTGTCTGGTGGTCTTTCAGCAATGATGCCTAATCATCACATCACTAAACCAGTTCTTATTGGTGAAATCCAGGAAGACGGACAGTTTGAAATTGTCTGGG
>DAOVWW010000023.1 GCA_030636465.1 Gammaproteobacteria bacterium | reverse complement strand
GATAGAAGAAAGACTGTTTATCCAGGCATCCATACAGAAGAACAAAACCATCCTGGGCATATGTTTGGGCACACAATTGATTGCCCGTGCCAGTGGCGTTAGGGTAATTAAAAATAAACACCGCGAAATTGGCTGGTTTAATATTTCGTTAAAAAATGCTGAGAGTCTGCCTGATGTTTTAAAAGATGTTTTCCCTGAGACTGTGGAAGTTTTCCACTGGCATGGCGATACCTTTGAGATACCCGAGAGTGCAGTACATTTTGCTTCCAGTGAAGCATGTAATAACCAGGCTTTTGTCTTGAATGACAGGGTCATCGGCTTGCAGTTTCATATTGAAACAACTGAGAGTTCTGCGAAGTTGCTTGTGGAGAATTGCAGAGAGGAGTTAGATGGGTCAGTTTTTGTGCAATCAGAAGAGGAAATTCTTGGTGACTCTAATAGGTTTAATATAATAAATCAGACATTACCCAGATTACTAAAGAAAATAGTTGAGTATGCAAATACATAAGTCCAGGTCCTTTTTTCATAAGAGGAAAGAGTAATTCAACACTTTATTTAGGTGATTTTCAGGAGTACAATTTTGAATAGTGGTATTATTATTTGAATTTCAAAGGGGTTGATAAAAATGGCAAAATTGAACAGGTATCTTACCATGGCAACGGCGGTTCTACTGACCTGCGGTGTTGCTCCTTTGCAGTCAAAAGCCGAAACCTTGCAGGAAGCGATTCAGGCATTGATTGATTCCAACCCTGATGTCAGATCCAGTGCTTACTTACGACTCAGCCGTGATGAGCAGGTACGCCAGGCAAAAGCAGATTATTATCCTAAGTTGGATTTTGTGGCCGGTACAGGTGTGCAGACGTTCTATGAACCCGTTGAATTTGATCGAGACCCAACGGAGTACAGGCTTTCATTAAGGCAGAATCTGTTTACTGGTTTTGGTACAAAACATAATGTTGCTCGGACCCGGCACCATGCAAATTCAGGTGCCCTACGGGTTCAGTCAATCTCTGAAGAAACCAGTCTTGAAGGGTCTAGGGCCTACCTTGGTGTCCTGAGACGGCAGCAGTTAGTAGATCTCGCCAAAGAAAACCTGACTAACCATTTGCGTATTGCGGATCAGATCAGGATGAGGAGTAAATCCGGTGTCGCAAGAAGGGCAGATGTGGACCAGATTAATAGTCGAGTTGCTCTAGCACGCTCGAATGTAGTAGCAGCGGAATCAAATTTGGAAGATGAAATTACCAGGTATTTTAAGGTGATGGGACATATCCCGGAGGATCTGGTGGCACCCGAAAGTAAAGAATCAATCTTGCCAGCATCTGTCGACGAAGCCCAACGTCAGGCGGTAGTCAATCATCCTACCCTGAAAGCTATCGAGGAAGACTTGTTAGCTCGCAAGTCACAGGTAGGTATCGCCAAAAGTGCATACTACCCGGTTCTGGACCTTGAGATAGACAGGAACTGGCGAGATGAATTCGACGGCTTTGATAGCAGGGATGCAGATTTTCTTGCCATGTTGAGGCTGCGCTATAATTTCTTCAAGGGATTTAAAGATCAGGCGCGTAAAAAGGAAACAATCCACCTTGTTGATGATGCAGAACAGGCGAGAAACGAAACCGCGCGCCTGGTGCTGGAAAACATCCGCCTGGCATGGGTGTCATATGTAAATGCTCAAAGGCGTGTCGGCTATCTTGAGGAAAGGGTTGTAGCAGCAAAAAAGACAGTTGATGCCTATGGCAAGCAATTCAATATAGGTAAGCGTACACTACTTGATGTACTTGATTCTGAGGCAGAGTGGATTGAAGCAAGAAGTAAGTTACTGGATGAAAAGTTTAACTATCAGTTTGCCCAGTACCGTCTATTAAGTGGTTCGGGTAGACTTGTTGCATCATTAGGTCTGCAATATCCAGAGGAAGCTTATATCGAAGATAAATAAGTTTCTATTGGTTGTATCAGTGCAAATTGTGGCCCTATGAGAAACAAATAATTACGGGGTATTTGATGTTTATCTTATTTTTCTAGTTATATATTGTGTGTAGCCTGGTTACGATCTCACGCAGTTATTTATTAATACACATCACAATATTTTCTCTTGTGCTGTTATTGATAGCAGCTTATCAGGTACTTGCCGAACAAGAGGTGCTGGTCGATGCAAAGGTAATTGAGAGGGTTGCTAAGAAGTTTGGCCCTGATGCCGTTGACCGCATCAATCTATTGCAGGAACTTATAAAGAATGACGATAGTAAGACAGACAATGAGAAGCTTGAAAAAGTAAACAAATTCTATAACCAATATGCTTTTGTCGACGACATTGATCACTGGGGGGAAAAGGATTACTGGGCAACACCAATAGAATTTATCGCCACAGAGGGTGGAGACTGCGAAGACTTTTCACTGGCAAAATATTTTACCCTGAAAGCTCTGGGTGTACCCGAGAAGAAGTTGTACCTCACTTATGTCAAGGCAATAAAACTGAATCAGGCACACATGGTGCTGACTTATTATTCAACACCTGATTCAGAGCCTCTGGTGCTCGATAACCTCAATGATACGATTCAAACAGCATCAAAGCGTACAGATCTAGTACCTGTTTACACTTTTAATGCTGATGGCCTATGGCTAGCAAAACAGCGTGGCAAGGGGAAGTTTGTAGGTGATAGTAATCGGCTGAAACGCTGGAACGATTTAAAATCAAGAATGGCAACAGGTCTGTAGGTGCTCTATGAAATGTAGAACTGCAGGCATAACCAGAAATAAAAGGATCATGCTATGACATTATTCCGGCAACTACTGGTATTCACTTTAATTCTTTTCTTTTTATTGTTTGCTGGTACATGGGTCGCCCTGATCGAGGGGACCCGGACATTCCTTTCGGAGCAACTGGCTTCACATTCTCAAGATACCGCCACATCATTCGGCTTGTCGATAACACCACATGTTGCTGATGCAGACTACGCAACAATAGAAACCATGATGAATGCTGTTTTTGACAGGGGATACTATAAATCTATTAGACTAGTTGACGTCAGCGGTAAGTCACTTGTTGAACGATCAATGAAAATTAAGATTGAAGGTGTACCAGAGTGGTTCGTTAATCTGGTTCCACTTAATGCTCCTGTTGCTTCCTCACTAGTTATGAATGGCTGGACCCAGGCAGGCATAGTTTACGTAGAAAGTAACCCCGGGTATGCCTATAAAGAGTTCTGGAATATTGCCTTGATGATGGCAGGCTGGTTCGTATTGTTGGGAGTATTTGTCGCAATCATTGGTGGCATAGGGATACGTTATTTATTGAAGCCACTGCACAGGCTGGAGGAGCAGGCAGAAGCATTAACAAAAAGAAAATATATTATTCAGGATAAGTTGCCACGTACGCGTGAACTTAACAGTGTCGTCAGGGCAATGAATAACATGACTCTTAAAGTTAAGTCTATGTTTGAAAATCAGGCGGCTGTGGCCAGACGACTACAGGACCAGGCATACCGAGATGACCTTACCGGTCTTGGTAATCGTCGCTACTTCGAAGGGCAGATAAAGCCACGCCTTGAACGCCAGGAAGCACATATAAAGGGAGCTGTTCTCCTTATACAGATTTCAGATCTTAAGGAGTTGAATGAACAAAAAGGATACCTTGCTGGTGATGCTCTACTTAAACGTGTTACTGAAATATTGAAAGATGCCACAAGGTCCTATGGTAAATCTGCTCTGTCTCATCTTGCGGGGGGTGACTTCGGGATTTTTCTGCCAGATGTAACACCAGAAGATGCTGAACATATTGCTGAAAGTATAGTTAGCCAACTACCACAACTGGCCATAGAGGAATTATCATTATCTGATAATGTCGGACATGTTGGATGTGTGATCTATACGCAATCTACATCATTAGGCTTCCTCCTCTCTGAGGCAGACAATATGCTTCGATCTGCTCAGCAGGAGGGTGCTAACCAATGGCGAATGACACAACACTCGGATACTTCTGAAGAAGGTATTGGAGAGCAGAAGTGGAAAAAAGCACTGGATGATATTTTAAATAAACAAAAAATTACATTATTTGGTCAGTCAGTAGTCAGTGCTGAGAATAAGGATCATATGCTCCATAAGGAGCTTTTCTCACGTGTGGTTCAGGATGATGGTGAGGTCATTAGTGCAGGGGTATTTATGCCCCTGGCAGAACGACTAGGGTTAGTTTCCGATCTTGATCGCCTTGTTCTGAAAGAAGCCATGAAACTGCAGGTGGAAGAAATTGGTGTAGATAAAATTGCTGTTAACATTTCGGCCGCATCGATGCTGGATCAGTCATTTATGCAGGATCTAATTTCAGCAGTGAGAGATCATCCTATGTCGAGGCCAAGGCTGATTTTTGAGTTTGTGGAATTCAGCGCTATTCAACACCTCGATAAGCTGATTGAGTTCAGAAATAGTGTAGGTGAGCGGGGTAATGGTATAGCACTGGATCACTTTGGCTCCAGCTTTTCAAATTTTGGCTATTTGCAATCTCTTCGCCCTGACTATGTGAAGATAGACCGTGCTTTTACCAATGAAATTGACAAGGAAGGCAGTGATAGCGATTTCTTTATCAGCTCCTTATGTAATGTTGCACACAGTCTGGATATTCTAGTTATTGCTGAAGGAGTTGAAAACGAACAACAGTGGACGTTGCTTAAAGAACTTGGTGTAGATGGTATGCAAGGATATTTTATAGATCGCCCGAGTCCATTTGAAGCTAGCAGTTAGTATTGAGTTAATAATATGGTCAAACTAAATAAACGGTTATAAGAAAGATCTAACGTATGGGGAGCCTCTATAGTATGTCATCACTTTCCAGCAGTATGGATTTACTTAACTCATTACGAAGCTGTTTCCTGTTTATCAGTTTATCCTGGGCATCATGAGGGAGCTCTGTAAAATGAATGATATTTTTTTTCACCAGAAGATTTATCAAATCTTCAACGATTCTGATGATTCCAATGTCGGATAGGGATAATAAATTGCTATATACGTCAGTGTCATTACCTGTATTTAGAAATTCAAGTATTTCATCATCGATGAGACTTTTCTTCTCAGTGAGGTTTGTACCAGGCTTATCATGGATGGCAATAATGGCGCCATCATTGTTTCGCTCTATATATACCATTTGTAACAGGGCTCTTTTTAAGAATGGATTATTGTGCTTTCAATAAAACTAGTGTATGAAATTCTTATAAGGAATAATCCTATAGTTTAGTAACACAATATCAGATTGCATTAATGACAGAAACCAGTAATAAACAGAAAGCTAATAATTGGAAGCTGGGGGCGGATACGGACACCTCTGGGGACCCTTTACTTGATTGCCTTGAGTTGCTCGCGAAACTTGAGGGTAGACCTACCACGCGTACGACGATGCGAGCAGGACTTCCTCTTGTAGATAATCGTCTTACAGTTGAATTATTTCCCCGTGCGGCAAATCGTGCCGGATTGTCAACAAGAGTGTTGCGACGATCTCTTACTAACTTATCTAACATGGAATTGCCTGCGGTACTATTGCTCAAATCAGGGCAGGCCTGTGTCGCTGTCTCTGTTAATACAACAGAGATGTCAGTTAAGCTGCTATTACCGCAAAGTGGCATGGGAGAACAGGAGTTTAGTCTGGATGAGCTGGATGAACTCTATTCAGGTTATGCCATATTTGCACGTCCAAAATTCCACCCTGAACAGCAAACATTGAGCGATATCGATGCCCAACCAGACAAAGACTGGTTCTGGGGTACCCTGGCTTCGTCATGGCGTATTTATCGCGATGCCCTCGTCGCATCCTTACTGATCAATATATTTGCACTGATGTCGCCGTTTTTTATTCTCAATGTCTATGACCGTGTAGTACCCAATCAGGCATTTGAAACATTATGGGTGCTGGCTATTGGAATGAGTATTATCTATTTATTTGATCTGGTAATCCGTGGGTTGCGTGCCTATTTTATTGATGTCGCCGGTAAAAAGGCAGAATTACGTTTGTCCTCTATGCTTTTTGAAAAGGTTATGGGTTTGCGCATGGAAGTGCGGCCGAAATCTGTAGGTGCATTTTCAAAAAACCTGCAGGAGTTTGATAGTGTACGTGATTTCATTACCTCTTTTTCTGTTACCGCACTGATAGATATGCCATTTGCTTTACTTGGTCTTGCAGCTATTTGGTACCTTGCCGGGTCGATGGTGTGGGTCCTTATTGTAGC
The DNA here is from genome assembly GCA_030636465.1 of Gammaproteobacteria bacterium. Taxonomy (GTDB): domain Bacteria; phylum Pseudomonadota; class Gammaproteobacteria; order BMS3Bbin11; family BMS3Bbin11; genus BMS3Bbin11. The sequence continues at coordinate 4,001 of DAOVWW010000023.1, read as the reverse complement.
TATTCTCATCTTGCTCATATTCGCTGCTTTTATACAAATTCCATTAAAGAGAGCGGTAGAAAATACCTACCAGGCCTCTGCAAAAAAGAGTGCAACAGTAATAGAGAGCTTATCAGGGATTGAAGCAATCAAGGCATTGGGAGCAGAAAGCCAGATACAGCGATCGGTAGAAGAATCGGTTGGTTACATTGCAAAGTGGAGTACCATCTCAAGAGCATTTTCATCATCTGTATCCCACGTCTCCGTACTTGTTCAGAACATGTCATTGGTGGCTGTTGTCGTTGTAGGTGTATATATGATTGCTGATGGTGATCTGACGCAAGGTGGATTGATAGCATGCGTGATCTTGTCACGACGTGTAGTAGGCCCAATGGTAAAAGTTGTAAGCCTTACTACTCATTATCACCGGGCAAAAACTGCACTTATCAGATTAAACAGCATTATGGAAATGCCCGAGGAAAGGCCACAAGGTAAGGCTTTTCTTCATCGGGCATCTATCAAAGGAGAAGTTGACCTTAAGAATGTTACATTCTCATACCCGAACCAGCTTAGTAAGGCACTACGAAATGTATCCATTCACATCAATCCTGGAGAACGTGTTGGAATAGTTGGTCAGACCGGATCTGGCAAAACAACGCTCGGTAAGTTAATACTAGGTCTGTATGAACCCAAAGAGGGAATGATAGGGATAGATGGTACGGATATCAGACAGATTGACCCGGCAGAACTCAGAAAGTTTATAGGCTATGTACCACAGGACATTACACTTTTTCGTGGTAGTGTCAGAGACAACATAACTTTCGGTACGCACGACGTCAGCGATGATGAGGTTTTATTTGCTTCGGAAATATCGGGTGTTTCTGATTTTATAAAAGATACTGCGATGGGATTTGACCTTCAGGTTGGTGAACAGGGGAAGCAGTTATCAGGTGGTCAGCGGCAAAGTGTAGCTATAGCTAGAGCTATCCTGCTTGACCCACCAATGATTGTGCTTGATGAACCGAGCAATTCAATGGACAACAAAACTGAGGCCAGGCTCATTAGTGGGCTGGTGGACGTTATGCAGGGAAAGACCATAATACTGATCACGCATCGTGCATCAGCATTGGTGCTTGTTGACCGTTTGATTGTAATGGATAAGGGAGTAGCTATTGCCGATGGGCCCAAAGAGCAGGTGATCGAAGCACTCAAATCAGGCAAGTTGGCAATATAGAGGTATCCTTAAATGTCATACAGTAATCAATTAGCAAGTCGTCATGTAGCCGGAGAACTCAAGTGGCAGATGACATAAAGTACAAGTTTGAGATTAAAAAAAATAAGCCGAAGCTAAGTGGCCCCGATGGAATATTTACTCATTCTAAGGATGAGAGCATTGATTTAACAACAGATATTCGTGCTGCGATCCTGGAACAGTCACCACGGGGTGGGCATTTCATTATATGGACAGTGTTGCTGTTACTGATTGTAGCTTTGGTATGGGCCTATTATGCAGAAATAGAAGAAGTCACCAGGGGTAGTGGCAAAGTGATTCCTTCCGGTCAGATACAAATTGTGCAAAATTTGGAAGGTGGAATACTACAGGAGGTGATGGTCAGGGAAGGTGATATTGTTAAGAAGGGAGACGCCCTGTTGCGAATTGATGATACCCGGTTTTCTGCACCATTCAAGGAAAGTCGCGTCAAATACTTTGCCCTGAAGGCAAAAATCGCCAGGCTGCAAGCAGAGTATCAAGGTGTTCCTCTTGAAATCTCTGATGACATTTCTAGCGAATATCCTGAAATTGGCAAGCGGGAAGAAGAATTGTTCCAGTCAAGGCAAAAGGAGTATGAAACTACTATTGGAATATTGGAACAGCAGCTGCTCCAGCGTGGTAATGAAATAGAAGAACTAAAGTCAAAAGAGAGGCAGCTTGCGACAAGCTACAACCTGATCAGGAGAGAGCTGAAATTAACTGCACCACTAGTAAATGATGGAGCTGTTTCTGAGGTGGAACTGCTCAGGTTAAAAAGGCAGGTAAGTGAGATCAAGGGTAAACGAGATGCTACGGCATTGGCGATACCAAGGGTCAAATCTTACAAAAAAGAAGCGCAGACAGAGATCGAGGAGCAGAAGCTGAGATTCAAAAATGTCGCGAAAGCGGAGTTGAATGCGGCATATTCAATACTCGAAGGCCTGACCGTTACTTCAGTAGCACTGGAGGATAGACTGAAAAGAACCCTTGTGGAATCACCTGTGTATGGGACGATAAATCAGGTCATGGTGAACACCATAGGTGGAGTGATTCAGCCAGGGATGGATCTGGTCGAGATTGTTCCCCTGGATGACACACTACTGGTTGAAGCAAGAATAAAACCGTCAGATATTGCATTCCTGCGAGCGAAACAGAAAGCAATGGTCAAATTTACTGCTTATGATTTCACCATTTATGGCGGTCTGCAAGCTGAGCTTGAGCATATCAGTGCCGACAGTATCCTTGATGACAAAGGTAATAGTTATTACCTGGTTAGAGTGAGGACAAAAAAAAGTTACCTTGGGTCAGCAGAAAATCCGTTACCAATAATTCCGGGCATGGTGACATCAGTAGATATCCTTACTGGCAAAAAAACAATTCTCAGTTATCTATTGAAACCAGCATTACGGGTAAAAGGACTGGCATTTAGGGAAAGATGAAAAAATGAAAGTAATACTTTGCAGCAGCAATACTTCAGTAAGAGAGCGATGGGATGCAATTATGGAAAAGAACAACCATGAGTTGTTCCATACGGCGTCGGTTCCTGCTCTTATATCGCTAATAAGCCAGAAAGACGCTGACCTGGTTCTATTGCATAATTTATGTACGACGCCCGAAACACTAAGAGAATTGATAGGCATGTTTCCAACATGTAAATTTATGCTGTTAACGAATCAGCATGATGATAGTGAGGGCATTGCCTACTTGAGAGCAGGGGTAGTGGGATATGCCAGCACATACATCCAGCCCGAGCGACTAATGCAGGCGATAAAAATTATTTTCGAGGGAGGGGTCTGGATAGGCCAACAGCTTATGCAGAAAATGATAGCAGACAGGCACGCCGCATCCATTGAAACTGATTCTAGTGGTACTACAGATCTCAAGGAACTCACTGACAGAGAAAACGAAGTTGCACAATTAATTGCCCAGGGGATATCTAACAAGGCAATAGCCAGGAAACTTGATATTACCGAGCGTACTGTGAAGGCACATCTCAATACCATTTATAGGAAAACTCATATTAAAGGCAGGTTGCAACTAGCTTTGAAAATGCGAAAGTAGGAAGTTTATGAATCGCACAGATGTAGCTCGTTATTGATCCAAAATTTTATTAAATAACTCCAGATAACTGAGTGCAATGTTTTTAATGTGGTAGTTCTTGCTAGTCTGTTTGGCATTCTCTGCAATGTATTGAAAATTTTCTTTATGGTCAATTAGTTCTATGGATTTTTCCACCCATTGACCCCTGTTTTCATAATCACACAAAAACCCGTTTTTTTTATCTTTTATAATCTCAGGCACATAGCATCTATTGCTGGCAATCACAATTTTCCCCCTTCCTATGAGTTCATGCAGACTCCAGGCCGCGCTACTAAATTGAATAGGGTAAAGAAAAAAATCAATATCATGAATCAAACTAGAATATTTTTCATACTTTAATAATCCAGTAAAGGTAAAATAAGAAAGATCTGTCTTTTCTTTACTTAAGACATAATCTTTAAAAGTTTTATTATGATTTTTACCATATATTTTTTCTAAAAATTCTCCTTCGTAACTATAAAGACATTCAGGGGAGCCAATTACCACAAATTTCACTTTATCTCTTTGTCTAATAATTTCTTTAGCAATTTTTATAAATTGTTCAAAACCTTTAGCAGAGGAAAGATCCCTGGCGACAAACCCGATATATGTAATGCCTGGCTCCTTTTCTAAATATTGTTGATAATTATCATCATTAAAAGCAAAACCTTCCATCTGTACGGAGATATTT
>DAOVWW010000147.1 GCA_030636465.1 Gammaproteobacteria bacterium | reverse complement strand
TTGAAGCTGTCCGGCGGTGAAAAACAGCGAGTGGCGATTGCCAGAACCATATTGAAAGCGCCAGAGATACTGGTGTTTGATGAAGCGACCTCAGCACTGGATAGCGCTACCGAAAAAAATATTCAGCAAGAATTGAATGCGATATCAACGGATACAACAACGCTCATTATTGCCCACCGCCTGTCTACAGTACAGCATGCAGACCAGATACTGGTAATGGAAAATGGTGAGATTACCGAGCAGGGCAGGCATGTTGAGTTGCTGGCGCTGAAGGGTGTTTATAGCCGCATGTGGGCACTGCAGAAGGAAGATGGTAGTTAAGCCTGATATTACTATTTCAACGGCACTGCCATAGGCCTCTTCCATGGGTTCGATATGCTTGACGGGTATGACCGACGAATGTGGCGATTGATTTTGGGCAAGTACTGAATGTCGCTTGCCGGTCCCCGGTAAGTCGTTACACAGCCTCCACCGCCTTCCCCACAGGTCTGCCTGATACGGCCTGAACCATAGTTGTTATTGTAACGATTGTAGGAAGAGCCGCCGTAACCATAACTCGGGTAGACACCGCCTGGATAGTAGTTTCCTCCAGACTGGTATATGCCACCAGGGGCGTAATTATTCCCATAGTTAATGCTGCCGCCATTACGGTGCCCCTGGCAGGATTTACATTCCCTGGCCTGCGCTGCCGAACTGCAGAAAAGTACCAGGGTGAATAAGAGCGTCAATCCGGTATTCATATCTAACTCCTGATGTTGTAGGGCTACCATTAAGCAGGATAAAGCTACCTATACAGTATAGACGATGATCGTATGGGTGCTGCAATACTCTATTCTTGTGATTTTGTGGTAAAATCAGCCGATTACGCGATTGATTGTTGCCGGATTTTCTTCCGGACTTTCTCCTAAGGAGCATTTGTATGACTTTTCAGAAACCTTTATTAACAACATTGCTAGCTGCAGTGGCGCTAGCCGCCGTCAGTATCGGACAGGCACATGCCCAGCAGCCACTTTATCCTCCGATGCAGGGTATGGACTCTGGTGCAATGCCACCACCACCTCCTGTTCCTGCCTACAATAGAGGAAACCAGGGGCGGTACTATCCGCCACAGAATCAGTCACGCTATCAGCAGGGTGGTTCTTATGGCGGCCCAGCTCCTTACGGTAGGCCTGCGCCATATGGTCGCCCTATGCCGTATGCTGGAGGCAGACCTTATCCAGCACCTTATGGTGCAAGATCAGGCCCATGGAATAATGGCGGCTGGAATCGTGGCCCATGGAACAACGGTGGTAACAACGGCTTTGGTAACTGGTTTGGTGGCAATAGAGGCCCATATGGAAACAACAGCCCTATGGGAAATATGTTTGGCCGCAATGGAATCTGGGGTATGCATCCTGATGAATGGATGACGAGCGACCCTGAAGATGGCTTCTCCTATATGTGGGACGACATGATCAATGCGCCGAGTGAAATGGGTGAGATGCCGGGTGGCTGGAATGCGCCATCTATCAGCATGCCGAATCCAGTAGATGTGGGCAGCGAGTTCAGAAGAGAGGCTCCAAACTTTGCTCGTGAAATCCCTGACATGATTAATGTAAACTAGCATGTCTTAATTTATTTTTAAAAACAATGCAGTGGTTCTGCATTGCTATAATTAAATTAAAAAACCCTTCATGATTTCCGATGTGAAGGGTTTTTTTATTGTAGGGTATTTAGTTTGTTACTTAGAATAATGCCTATGATGTTTGCCGCTTTGGCTTTAGCATCAAGAAGGGCTTTTCAATACTAAGATAGGTAAATAGCGCAATAAGCCATGACAGTAACAGTACCGCGACAAAGAGGCCTTCGTGCCTGAAGCCCACCAATCTTTGTAGGTTTAGCAAAATAGTCATATGAAACAAATACAGGCTGTAACTCAGTAGACCCAAATGCCGCAGTAAAGGAGATTGCAGGAATTTACTGGGCACTGAGTTATTGAATAGGGTTACGGAAAGCAACAAGACCATGAAAAGGCTGAACCACATGCCTGGCATACTCCAGCCATTCATATGAAAATTTTTGGGTAAATCTGAAATAAGTGGTCGCCAAAGTGTGGATATCAGGTGGTTAGAACTTAAAAATATAAAAAGCAGGACAAGGATGGCTGCCAATGAGGCAATATGTTTGAGTGTGGTGTTATTTCTGTATTTTTGTATCACTGGCCAGCGGTACACCATGCAGGTAAGGCTGCCGCCAAGGAACATCCAGAAGTAGAAGCTAACAAAACGCCCGTCCATTAAGTCAATTTTATGATAGCCTTTATAACGGTACGAATAGTATATGAGTATGATCAGCATGAGCATACGCAAGATGTGTCCGGGCAAGAGAGCAAGCAAAGTAATGACTAATGGGAAGAGTAGATAAAAACGTACTTCTTCAGCAACACTCCATAAATGATTCCACCCTTTAAGGAAACTTGCGTTGTAAAGGAACCACCCTAGCCCGCTATCACTGGAAATAGCAATTGCTGCGACGGCGACGAGATAAACCGGAACTATTCTTAAGAGTCGGTTGGAAGCATAGCGAAACAATTCATTCTTATTCAGCAGGTTTCCTGGTGACTCAGCATAAGGCAGAGTTAGAACGAATCCACTGAGAAAAAAGAATAGTAGAACGCCTAGGCTACCCTGTCCATGCATCCCGAATGCAGCAGAGTGACTCGTCAGAACAATTAGTATGGCAACTCCTCTTAAGCCATCAAGAACATACAAACTGTCACCGTGTGTCGAGCGCTTTTTATTCAGGTCTGTAAAAGGTGAAAGCAAATAATTTTTAAATTGCATAGAACTATATTATCTCGTGGATTAACAAAGTCCATAATTGTTCTTTTTTGAATGACCAGTGTGGCATAGAGGCTACTGGGCGGGTAAATGGTAGTTTTATCGCCTCGCAGTATATTATAGCTTGTGTTATTAATGAAGCTAGCCTGTGTTGTTACAGCAGGTAATACAATAATATTTTATACAGTTTAAGGAGTAAGAAAATGGTTAAATATTTATTAGGATTCGTTTTGCTGGCCTTAGTTTTACCCGCATCTGCAGATAATGGTTTGGTTACAATCAAAAGTGCGAATGATGTAACGACTACGGCTGATAAACTGGTTAAGGCGCTTAAAGGTAAAGGCATGACAGTTTTTGATGTGATCGACCATGCCAAGGGCGCTGCAGGAGTCGGTATTGAACTGCCAGCCACTACCCTGGTGATTTTCGGTAACCCAAAAGTGGGCACACCGTTAATGAAGTGTTCCCGTACAGCTGCTATTGATTTGCCGCAGAAGATGTTGATCTGGGTAGATGAGTCCGGGCAGACATGGCTGGCTTATAATGACCCTGCGTATATGGCGAAGCGCCATGGTGTAACAGGTTGTGATGCAGCAATCAAAAAAGTCACTGGTGCATTAGGCAAGTTCTCAGGTGTTGCGACGGCGAAATAGAAATGATTTACGTTTTATGGGTTACGGTTTACGTAAACCGTAATACATAAAATGTAAAACTTTCATTAACCCTAAAGCCGTTCAAATTCTGTAAACAACTTTTTCAACCGTTTCTCCGATGCCGGGCTGGCTGTCCCCAGTTCCTGGGCGTACAGGGAGATTCGAAACTCTTCCAGCATCCAGTGGCAGTACTCTAGTTTTTCCTGCTGTACGGGTGTTAATTCCAACCATAGTTCGACGGCCTGCAGATACTTTTTCATGAACGGAGAGAGTACACGACTTGCATGCTCGTCCTTCCCTGGGTTGTTCTCATATTTTTGCAGGCGGGCTAGCAGTCCTTTCAGGTAGCGTGGAATGTGTTTTAGCTGATTAAATCCTGTCTGCTGTATATAACCCTGATAGATTATGTTCTGAAGCTGGTGATTCATGTCCTCAATGGTTTCCTCGGGCAGGCGAGAGCTCTTTTTCTCCAGCTCCAGTACGCACTGATTGTAGAGCTTCAGTATCTTTAGATTAATCTGGCAAAAGCGACTGGTTGTTTCAACCAGTGTTGTACTTCCCGTGGAAAGAATGTGTTCAAAGTCATGCTTGCTTCGTACTGGCGGGGATGAGTTGGGGAAGCACTGATCAATACTGGCTGCAATGAGGTCATCATGAAGCTCCTGGCAACTTCCGGTAGCAGAAAAGTACAGGCATTGTTGCTGCATGTCTGGAAGGCTTTTACGTAAATAACGTGCCTGTTCCGGCAGGCTTTTTAGAATTAATGCCTGTAGGCCGGAATGATGCAATTGTTCTGCGGTAGCAGCATCATCAACAATATCGATATATATCACTCCCTGGTCATTGACGCACAGGGCGGGAAAACCAGTGATATCTATCTTGCCCACCATCTGTTTTACCTGGACAGGCAGATCACCAAAATCCCAGCTATTGATATTGTCACGTTGGATCTCCCACGTCGGCGCCTGCTCAAAAGCTTCGCTGGCGGTATCACCAAATTCCAGCTTTAGGTAATCTAGATCATGACTGACCGCTAGTGAGTTTGCCTGGTCATCCAGCAAACGAAATCCCATTTTCAGGTGATCAGGCATGAGTTCAGGTGACCAGTCCTGAGAGCTGATTGATACTCCCTTCAGTTCATTTAGAAAACGGCTGAGTGTAGCCGTCAACGAATTTTGTGACATCATTTCCGGTTTTACCCATTGCAGGCATTGGCTAACCGTGTCAGGTATCGGCACCAGTTGTCGGCGTTGTACTTTTGTTAATGATTTGAAAAGGCTGGAGAGCTTTTCCCGGATTAACCCCGGTACCAGCCAGTCAAAACTAGCTGCTTTCAGGCTATTCAGGTGATGTATCGGAATATGGGCAGTCACACCATCCAGAGCATGCCCCGGCTCAAAGCGATAAGTCAGTTTTATAGAGTTGCCGGCGATGTCGAGGTGGTCTGGAAAAAGGTCATCTGTATGCGTCGGTTCACGCTGCAGCAGGTCTTCTTTCTCCATG
>DAOVWW010000224.1 GCA_030636465.1 Gammaproteobacteria bacterium | reverse complement strand
TGCATCTGTTCGTCAGTGATGCGCCCTTCCATATAAGCACGGGCATAAATGCCGGGAGAAATATGACCCTGGAAAAAGATCAGGTCACAGCCTTTTTCCGCATCGTGGCCATGGAAAAAATGGTTAAAGCCAACATCGTAGAGAGTGGCTGACGAGGCAAAACTTGCAATATGCCCACCGACACCGCCTGGTTTGAGGTTGGCTTTAACCACCATGGCCATGGCATTCCAACGTATATAGGACTTCAGCCGATTCTCTATCAGCATATCACCGGGTTTGTGTCCCTGCTTATTCGCTGGAATGGTGTTGACATAGGCGGTATTGCCGCTGAAAGGCAGGTAGGCACCTGCGCGACGGGCCTGGTCGACCAGTTTTTCAATCAGATAATGCGCCCTGTCGGTGCCTTCAAATTCTATGACAGAATCCAGTGCTTCTAGCCATTCTCTGGTTTCGCGTGGATCAGGATCGTTTTCTGTCGACATTGTTTCCCCTCGATGCAGGTTAAAATTCCCGGGATACCAGACTGTGATCTTATGCCAGCAGGCAGTGAGTGATCAGAAAACTGGATAAACCGACTGCGATTGCAGCGGCCTCGGGAGTATTTTCTCAGCGTGATTTGCTATGACGCTGAGCTTCAATAACCTGAATTTAATAAAATTATGAATTCAAACGCGTATAATCGTTATTTTGGCCCTCAGGGTCAAGGTAAATTAAGCCTGATTTCAGTATAATGCAGCTTATTTATTCAATATATACATATAGTTACACTAAAATTTATGAAACTTATTAATATTATAAAGCCTGATGACTGGCATCTGCATTTGCGAGAAGGCCAAATTCTTGAATCTGTGTTGCCCGCTACAGTGAAATCATTCCGGCGTGCGATCGTCATGCCAAACCTGATTCCACCTGTGACAGATGTAGAAATGGCGATGACATATCGCCAGGATATTCTTAATGCCTGTCCGGGAGAATGTGATTTTGAGGCCTTAATGACACTTTACCTGACGGATAACACCAGCCCTGCTGATGTGAAGGCCGCAGCTGATAGTCCATATGTTCATGCCTTTAAGCTCTACCCTGCAGGCGCAACGACAAATTCAGCCTCAGGTGTCACTAGCCTGCCCGATCTGATGCCGACACTGGAAGCAATGGTTGAGCACCAGGTGCCTTTACTGGTGCATGGTGAGGTAACAGACCCCGATGTGGACGTGTTTGATAGAGAAGCTGTATTTATTGACCATGTGTTATCACCAATACTGCAGGCCTTGCCCGGTTTAAGAGTGGTATTCGAGCACTTAACCAGTCGTCAGGGTGTCGAATTTGTTATGGATGCCGGACCCAATGTGGCGGCAACGTTAACAGCGCATCATTTGTATATGAACCGTAATGCTATGTTCAGCAAGGGAATTCGTCCACACCATTATTGTTTGCCCGTGTTAAAGAGAGAAACTCACCGAGAGGCCCTGGTGGCGGCAGCGATTAGTGGCAATTCGAAGTTCTTTCTTGGTACAGACAGCGCGCCGCATGATCGTGCGGCAAAAGAATCCAGCTGTGGGTGTGCCGGCATGTATGCCTCTCCGGTTGCGCTTGAACTCTATACTCAAATTTTTGAAGACAACGATGTCCTGGACAAACTGGAAGGCTTTGCCAGCTTATTCGGGCCGAAGTTTTATGGTTTACCTGTAAATAAAGAGCAGGTAACACTTAAAAGGCAGGAATGGCAGGTGCCATCGGTCATTCCGGCAGGGACTGAGGAAATCGTGCCCTTATGCGCAGGCGAAACATTGCGTTGGCAGCTTATTTAGAGGTTCCTTATGTTCCTAAGGGTTATCCCTGTTGTCAGAGGCAGTGCAATCAAATAAAATGAAAAGTTGACAGTTTCGCTCAACTAATAACTTTACTTAATTATCTTTACACCCTATTTCTACATTCAGCTCGGAGTTAAATATGAAAAATCCACTCGATTCAGTAATTGGTACGATTATTTCAGGATTTGTCCTGACCGTCGTTCTGTTCTTTTTTGCAAAGAACTTCCTCGGTGGCTAAACACCACAATCGGTTTATTTTTACTACACTACTCAATAAGACACTAAGGAAAAAATTATGGATCTTTTAATCGATCGCTGGTTACACATAATGGCAGGCATTACCTGGATAGGCCTGCTGTATTACTTTAACTTTATTCAAGTTCCGAGCATGGCCAAAATCAAAGCAGACGGTTCGGCTACGGCTATCACGAAATTTATTGCCCCTAAGGCGCTGCTGTGGTTCCGCTGGGCGGCTCTGGTGACCTGGCTGACTGGCGCATACTACCTGGAAAGAGGCGGTATTGGTCTTGGTGATGCTTTCATGCTGAAAGGCACCGCGGCTTATATTGGTCTTGGTGTCTGGATGGGCACGATCATGCTATTTAATGTATGGGTGCTGATCTGGCCTAACCAGAAAAAAGTACTGGGTATGGTTGAAGCCAGCGATGAAGCTAAATTAAAGGCCGCACGTATTGCCCTGCTTGCTTCTCGCACCAATACCATGTTGTCAATTCCTATGCTGTTTTTCATGGTTGCAGGCAGTACTGCACACATGAGCATTATGGCTTCATACTGAGTATTTCAGTATCAAAAAGTTTATGGAGAGCCCGGCTTTTGCCGGGTTTTTCTTTTTCATTCAAATAAATTGTGATATAAAGTCTTGTTTCGCGCCCAAAAAGGGGCGTTTTTTGCTTTTATAAGCTTAATTATGGATTTAACATGCAGCACTTAATACCGACATATAATCGTTTACCTCTCGCGTTTGTTCGTGGAGCAGGGGTGTGGCTGGAGGATGTCGACGGTAAAAAATATCTTGATGCCCTGTCTGGCATTGCCGTTTGTGGTCTGGGGCATGTCCATCCCGATATCAGCAAAGCGATCTGCGACCAGGCATCTACTTTGATGCATACCTCGAATTTGTATGAAATACCCTTGCAAACCAGGCTAGCAGATAGACTGGCAAAGCTGACGGGTATGGATAAGGTGTTTTTTGCTAATTCAGGTGCTGAGGCGAATGAGGCGGCAATCAAGATTGCCCGCCTGTATGGGCATAAAAAGGGTGTAGATTCTCCATCTATACTTGTTTGTGAAGGCAGTTTTCATGGACGTACCATGGCAACTTTGAGCGCAACCGGCAATCGCAAGGTCAGGGCAGGTTTTGAACCTTTATTAAGAGGTTTCAGCCGTATTCCCTACAATGATCTGGATGCGGTGCGTGATGCTGCAAAGAATGATCCCAATGTAGTCGCCATACTGGTAGAACCGGTGCAGGGTGAAGGTGGAATAGTCATTCCGGATGAAGGTTACCTGTCTACACTGCGTGAAATTTGCGACGAAAACGGCTGGTTGTTAATGCTGGACGAAATCCAGACCGGCCTTTGCCGCAGCGGCAAATGGTTTGCTCATCAACATGCCGGCATAGTTCCTGATGTGATGACCCTGGCGAAAGCCCTGGGAAATGGCATGCCTGTAGGTGCCTGTGTTGCTAACAGTGCAGCGGCAAATGTTTTTGAGCCGGGTAATCATGGCTCTACTTTTGGTGGCAACCCACTGGCTAGTGCTGCGGCCCTGGCGGTACTGGACGTTCTGGAAAGAGATAAGCTAGCTGACCTGGCCTCATCGTCAGGTGAACTTTTGCAAAAACTGTTTTCCGAATCACTTGCGGATAACCCCGGCATTAAAGAAATTCGTGGACTGGGTCTGTTATTTGCCATAGAACTGGACCGTCCCTGTGGTGAACTGGTGATGAAAGCAGCCGAGCAGGGCTTGTTGATCAATG
>DAOVWW010000182.1 GCA_030636465.1 Gammaproteobacteria bacterium | reverse complement strand
TACTTACAATCGATCAAGGGCAAGATGAAGGAAAAAGATGTTACCTTGGACGATATGTACTCAGGCGATTGAGCGTTATTGCTTTCCAAGCCGTCTGCGGTAGTTGATTAAGGGTCTGCCAGCTCAATCGGACGATGCTGTACATACATTAAATCGCTCTGCTGGAGTTTAAAATCTAGCGTCATTCTTGGGCGCACATGTATGAAGGACCGGTTGTTGAAGATTTGCTGACCTTTAATCAACAATGCATTCAACCGGGCAGTCAACAGAATACATACAGGGAAGTCCGGCAAAAGTTCGGCATTGGAATCAGGAAAACAAAAAAGGCCTAGCTGAAATCAGCTAGGCCTTTTTTTTGTATGGCGCGCCCGGAGCGATTCGAACGCCCGACCGCCTGGTTCGTAGCCAGGTACTCTATCCAGCTGAGCTACGGGCGCTTTGAGGTTGCGTATTATCATTGTTGTGAGGGCATGAATCAACCCTTTTTCACTGTCTTTTATACTTTTTTTCTATTTAAAGTTTTCCACAAAAGCTGTGGATAAGTTTGTGTATATCCGTTCGTAAATCACCCTGAAGTCAACAAGCTTGAGACAATGCATTAAATTGCCTAATTTTTAATCAATCACATATTGGCATAATATATCAATGACTTACTGGGTATACTTAATGTTTAGCGGGATGGATATAATGCAAATTAAGCTTTGGTTAGATTTTTCTAGCTTTTGTGAACAATTCATAGTTCTTGCTGATAATGATGCTGGTTTTCCACCAATTGGTGCAAAAACCCAGTAAATAACTAAAGTATGGAGGGGAATGGTAATTTGAGAGAATTATACCGGCCCTGGTCCAGGATACGTGTATTTCAGCAGTATTTTTGATGTCGGATCAGGTCCGGCATGACGGAGAAATGTTTTCGGGACAGCGATGCGGTGGATACCTGATATTACAGTCGGGATTATTCGGACATGCTACCTTCACCCCTGCGACGGTTTGTCGAACTCAGGGTTCTCATCAGAACCTCCAACACCTGACCATTAAAAAGGCCGCCCATAAACAATTATGGGCGGCCTTTTTAATGATATGGCGGAGAAGGAGGGATTCGAACCCTCGATAGGAGTTAAAGCCTATACTCCCTTAGCAGGGGAGCGCCTTCAGCCGCTCGGCCACCTCTCCGGAGAAATTTGAAGCGGGATTCTAACAGAATAATCTAGTGCCTGTCAGTCTCCATCATTAAAGTCTTCATGTTTTATTTTTTCGTAGATTTCTTCTCGGTGTACCGGTACATCTTTTGGCGCATTGATTCCGATGCGAACCTGATTTCCTTTGATACCCAACACGGTTACCTGAATATCGTCACCAATGTTTAAGGTTTCACCTGTTCGTCTAGTTAGTATAAGCACTGTCTCATCTCCATGATTATTATATTTCAGCCAATACGGCTCTTCCGTGAAGCTTTCGCCCCCTAGATAAAGATAATCAATATTTCTGAAAAAACCAGTTTATTTTTATATTTTCTGGTCTAAATCGAAGGCTTTATGTAAAGCACGCACTGCCAGCTCGGTATATTTATCATCAATAATGACTGAAACCTTTATTTCCGATGTCGATATCATCTTTATATTGATGCCCTCTTCCGCCAACGTTGCAAACATTAGATCCGCAACACCTGTATGCGAACGCATACCAACACCAACGATCGAAACCTTAGCAATAGAATTATCCCCGGTGACACCCCTGGCACCGAGCTCCGATGAAACCTTTTCCAGAATGGCTGTGGCAACATCAAAATCTGAGCGCGGCACGGTAAAGGTGAAGTCGGTCGTTTCATCCGCTGCAATATTCTGGATGATCATGTCGACGTTGATATCTTTTTCAGCTATGCGCCCCAGTATTGTGTGGGCAACACCCGGATGATCTGGTACACCGGTGATAGTCAATTTGGCTTCATCTGAGTTGTGTGCAATTCCTGCTATGACTGCCCTTTCCATCTTTTTATTACCCTCATAACTGATCAATGTACCCGGCCCATCTTTAAATGAGTTTAAGACTCTTAATGGCACTTTATATTTGCCGGCAAATTCTACCGAGCGAATCTGTAATACCTTTGTACCCAGACTTGATAACTCAAGCATTTCTTCAAAGGTGACTTCATCCATCCTATGCGCTTCAGGTACGATACGAGGGTCTGCGGTATAGACTCCATCAACATCGGTGTAAATGCGGCACTCGTCGGCCTTTAGAGCCGCTGCGAGGGCAACCGCAGAGGTATCCGAGCCACCTCTACCCAGGGTTGTGATGTTTCCATCATTATCAACGCCCTGAAAGCCGGCAACAACAACGACACGGCCTTCGTCGAGATGCTTTTTTATTCGACTGCTATCAATATTCTGGATTCGTGCCCTGCCATGAGAGGTATCGGTTTCTATACGTACCTGGCCACCGGTAAATGACCTGGCCTGCTGGCCTTTGTTGATCAATGCCATGCACAATAGCGCAATGGTGACCTGTTCGCCGGTTGAGACCAGAACATCGGCTTCCCTGGCGGGTAAATCAGCATTAATTTCTTTTGCCATTTCTAGCAAGCGATTGGTTTCCCCGCTCATCGCTGAAACAACGATCACCATCTGGTTTCCGGCTGCGTGGCTTTTTGCTACCTTTTCAGCCACTGCATTGATTCGCTCAATGCTGCCGACAGAAGTACCGCCATATTTCTCAACAATAAGTGACATTACTCTTCTTTTAACCTGTTAGGTGATAATCAGTATAATTGCGCAAAACACTTCAGGACTGAAGCTGACCGGCAACTAGCTTTTCAACTGCCGCGATAGCATCACCGAGCTTCTCTGGCTGACTAGCACCCGCCTGGGCCATATCCGGGCGCCCACCACCGCGACCACCAGCAATTTCTGCTACAGAACGTATGAGGTTGCCTGCATGGACCTGTTTAATCAGGTCGGAGGAGACACCCGCCACAAAAGTAACTTTGTCACCATCCGCCGTCCCAAGAACTACCACGACACTGCCGAGTTTTTCACGCAACTGGTCAACCGTTTTGCGTAGACTGTCTGCATTAGCATTTTCCATGACACTGGCAACAACGGAAATCCCCTCAACATCAACCACACCTGATACCAGGTCATTACCACTGGACGAAGCCAGCTTATCATTTAAGCGGTTGTTTTCTTTCTCAAGCTCACGAATTTTATCCAGCAGGCTTTGGACTTTTGATTCCGTATTTGTATTATTGCCCTTAACCATCTCGGCAATGTTGGCTAGAGTCGATATTTTTTCAGCAAAATATTGCATTGCCGCATTACCGGTCAGGGCTTCTATGCGCCGTACCCCGGCAGCAACACCCGATTCGCTGCGTATCACGAACAGACCGACATCTCCGGTGCGTGTGATATGCGTACCGCCACAAAGTTCCATTGAAAAATCACCCATACTGACGACACGAACCTCGTCACCGTATTTCTCTCCAAACAAAGCAACGGCACCGGCCTCTTTCGCTTCATCAATACCCATCACTGATGTTTGTACTCCACGGTTAGCCCGGATTTCACTGTTTACCAGATCTTCTATTTGCTGAATTTCAGCATCAGTAATTGCGCTGAAATGTGAGAAGTCGAAACGCAGATGGTGCTCATTTACTAAGGAACCTTTCTGCTCAACATGACTGCCTAATACAGAATTCAGCGCCGCATGCATTAAATGAGTAGCTGAATGATTTAAAGCAGTTGCCTGTCTTTTATCACTATTCACTTCAACAGTGACAGGGCTATTCTTTTTCAATTTACCCGTACGCAATCGTCCAATGTGTCCGAATACTTTTCCATTCACTTTCCGGGTGTCTTCAATATCAAATACTGCATTGCCTGCCTGCAGAGTTCCACTGTCACCGACCTGGCCGCCACTTTCAGCGTAAAAAGGCGTTTTATCAAGGATAATGACCGCCTGATCACCTTCATTAATTGTATCGACTGCGACATTATCTTTAAATATTGCCGCTATATTTGAATCACCTTTTAGATATTTGTAACCGGTAAAGTCTGTGCTGCCTTCAATCTGAATCTGGCTAGTTTCTACACTTGCAAATGAACTAGATGAACGCGCTCGTTCCCGCTGTTTGTTCATTTCTTCATCAAAGCCAGCTTTGTCTACTGTTAAGTTCTTTTCTCTAGCTATATCCGCAGTCAGATCAAAGGGGAAACCATAGGTATCATAAAGACGGAATGCTGTATTGCCATCAATGACATCTCCCTGCATCTCCGCAATGGCCTGGTTAAGTATGCCCATGCCGGTTTCCAGTGTTTCAGCAAAGCGTTCTTCTTCAGTCTTAAGAGTCTTTTCTATGTTTTTCTGAGCTTTTGCCAGCTCGGGGTAAGCCTCCCCCATCACTTCGACCAGAGGCTGCACTAATTTATAAAAGAAAAGTCCGT
>DAOVWW010000194.1 GCA_030636465.1 Gammaproteobacteria bacterium | reverse complement strand
TACACATTCAAATAAAATGGCTGTTACCCTGCGTCAGGGTCAGGTTATGACCGCGATAGTTGATCTCTATGGCAATAAGAAGGAAATCTCAGAAGGCTGCCAGCTAACCTGGAGTAAAGACGGCAGTTTTCTCTACCATGTCGGCCATGGCGGCAAACAGAAAAATGCCTTCTATCTGTATGACCCGCAAACAGACAAGTCGACATTCTGGCTGGATTTACCGGGTGAATATAGCCACGAATATTTTCCCAAGCTGTCCAATGATGAGAAATTCCTGATTTTTGCTGCCAGCAAGGGAGACCATGAGCATGACAGCGCTGATTACGAGATATTTCTCTGGCAGGTAGGCAGCCCGGCGGAGTCAGCTACGAGGCTGACTTATCATACTGGCAATGATAACTGGCCGGATGTTTATTTAGAGTATTAGATTCTGAGCTGAGTTGAGTTGAATTGAGAGGGGTTTAAAATACGTTCGCCGCGAGGGCGCGCCTCCCACAACGACCATAAAGCTACATACTATTTGAATTGCTGATGTGGGAGGCGCACCCTCGCGGAGAAAGAGCTTGCTAGATTCTATCAAGGAGCCCAATCATCGCCCTGGTGGCATTAGACAAAGTTTTACCGTTTCGCGTAACATAACCAAGTTTTCGGCGAAGAACGATATCATTTATGCTGATTTTCTTTACTGTGTCATCTAGCATGGTTTCTGGCAGTATGGTCCAACCAAGTCCGATGCTGGCCATCATCTTGTTGGTTTCCAGAAAGTTGGTCGAAAGACCAACGTGGAGCTTGTAACCGGTCAACATCAGCTTTTCCTCAAGTAATGCCCGTGTATAGGTGTTGATGTCTGGAAGAATGGCCTCGTGATGTGCCAGTTCTTCTACTGCAATGAAATCCTGGTTCGCTAATGGATGCATCTTGCCTACGACGAGTGCCAGCGGGTCATCCCATATTTTTGTGGCTGATATTGCCTTCGGTGTAATGCTTGGCAGGGTGATGATAGCCATCTCTAATTCACCATTTTGCACACCTCGAACACCGTCTTCGGAATCCACAAAATGTAGCGCCAATTCTACATCAGGGTATTGATTGGTGTACTGACGCAGTATTGGTGGCAGGCGATGTAGTCCTATGTGATGAGATGTGCCCAGGCTCAGGCCACCACATACCTGGCTTTTCAAGTTGTCAGCACTTTGTCTAATATTTGTAAAAGATAAAAGCATATTCTCAGCTAATGGCAGCAGTTTGTATCCTGTTTCTGTTAATTTAGAGTTTCTACCTATACGGTCAAACAGGGTGGCACCGAGCTGGTTCTCGAGTGCAGCAATGCGTTTAGTGATAGCGGGTTGTGTCAAATTCAGGCGGTCAGCTGCTGCGGTAAATGAGCCCGTGTGGTTAACAGCTACAAATGCTTTGAGTTGTGATTCATCCATGTTTTCTCCTTTCTTTTAGTATTCCAAATTGGAATCGAATCAATAAAAATGATGAATTTATGTAATTTATAACCTGTGGCATACTTTCATGCAAATCTGAATGGGAGAGAACGAATGGCTGGCAGGACGTTATATGACAAATTATGGGATAGCCACGTAGTGCGTGAAGAAGCTGATGGCACTGCTTTGCTCTATATCGATCGCCATCTTGTTCATGAAGTTACTTCGCCACAGGCATTCGAGGGTTTGCGACTGGCTGGACGCACACTCTGGCGCCCTCAAGCTAACCTTGCGACGCCAGACCACAATGTGCCGACGACTGAACGTGAAAAAGGGATAGTCGATCCTGTATCACGTTTGCAGGTTGAAACGCTGGGTCAGAATTGTGTGGAATTCGGTATCACTGAATTTGGTATGGATGACCCGCGTCAGGGCATCGTTCATGTAATTGGCCCGGAGCAGGGCGCCACATTGCCGGGCATGACGGTGGTTTGTGGTGATTCACATACCTCCACGCACGGAGCTTTTGCGGCGTTGGCGATGGGTATAGGTACATCTGAAGTCGAGCATGTACTGGCGACCCAGTGTTTGATCCAGAAAAAATCAAAGAACATGCGCATTACTGTAGACGGAGTCTTAGCTGCAGGCGTGACAGCCAAGGACATTGCACTTGCCATAATTGGCAAAATCGGCACAGCAGGCGGTACTGGCTTTACCATTGAATTTGCCGGTTCTGCAATCCGTGATCTTAGCATGGAAGGGCGCATGACCTTGTGTAATATGACGATCGAGGCGGGGGCGCGAGCAGGGTTGGTTGCTGTTGATGATCAGACTATAGAATATGTTCGTGGCAGACCTTATTCCCCTGATGAAAAATCCTGGCCACAGGCCGTGGACTACTGGCAAGGACTTCATACTGATATGGATGCCGTATTCGATAGTGAAATCCTGTTGCAGGCTGAAGATATCAGGCCACAGGTTAGCTGGGGAACATCTCCTGAAATGGTTGTGTCGATTGATGATGAAGTGCCTGATCCACAGCAGGAAGCCGATGCTGTGAAACGCGAAGGTATGATCAGTGCACTGAAATACATGGGTCTGGAGTCGGGCATGGCGATCCGTGACATTCCTCTGGATAAGGTCTTTATCGGTTCATGCACCAATTCCCGAATTGAAGATATCCGTGCAGCGGCTGCAGTGGTTAGCGGTCACAAAGTTTCGGGTACGGTCAAGCTTGCGATGGTGGTACCGGGTTCCGGTCTGGTAAAGGCGCAGGCTGAAAAAGAGGGTCTGGACAAGATTTTTATTGATGCCGGTTTTGAGTGGCGAGACCCAGGTTGTTCTATGTGTCTGGCAATGAATGCGGACAGGCTTGAAGAGGGGGAGCGTTGTGCCTCTACGTCCAACAGGAATTTTGAAGGGCGTCAGGGCCGGGGTGGCAGAACGCACCTGGTTTCACCGGCAGTGGCCGCTGCTGCAGCAATAGCCGGGCACTTTATAGACCCGATTAGACTGGAGAACTGATATGAAAAAATTTACCCTGGTCGACGCGATTGTCGCCCCTATGGATAGGCCTAATGTCGACACTGATGCCATTATTCCAAAGCAATTCCTGAAGTCGATTAAACGTAGTGGTTTTGGGCCGAATTTATTTGATGAATGGCGCTACCTGGATGTCGGTGAACCCGGGAAGGATAATAGCAAACGTCCCCTGAACCCGGATTTTGTCCTGAATCAGGAACGCTATCAGGGAGCGGAAATCTTACTGACTCGCAAGAATTTTGGTTGTGGATCCTCACGTGAGCATGCCCCCTGGGCGCTGGAAGATTATGGCTTCAGCGTAGTGATCGCACCGAGTTTTGCAGATATCTTTTTTAATAACTGTTTTAAGAATGGCATTTTGCCGATAGTTCTGGATGAAGAAACGGTAGATGACCTGTTTAAAGCCGTGCATGACAATGCAGGATATAAGCTTGTCGTAAACTTGCAGGATCAGGTGATTATAATGCCTGATGGCAAGAAAATAACGTACGATGTCGACAGTTTCCGTAAACACTGCTTGTTAGAAGGCCTCGATGATATTGGCCTGACCTTGCAGCATGTGGAGGCAATCCATCAGTATGAGAAAAACCAAAGCAAAACGACACCCTGGTTGTTTGCTGATGCTGAAATTAATGATAATTAAGTAATTAAAAATGATGAGGTTAACGTAAATGACAAAAGAAATACTGGTACTGCCGGGAGATGGTATAGGTCCTGAAATCGTAGAACAGGCGGTGCGTGTAATCGAATATCTGCGTGATGAGGCGGGACTGGATGTCTCTCTGACGACGGGCCTGGTTGGTGGTGCTGCCTATGATAAGACTGGCCAGCCTTTACCCGATGAAACTCTGAGCATGGCACGAAAGGCGGATGCGATATTACTGGGAGCTGTTGGTGGACCTCAGTATGAGTCTCTGCAACGTGAGCTGCGCCCTGAGCGGGCTTTGCTGGGGCTCAGATCTGAGCTTGAGCTGTTTTCAAATTTACGTCCTGCTTTAATGTATCCAGCCTTAACGGATGCATCGAGTTTGAAGCCTGAAGTGGTATCAGGGCTGGACATTATGATCGTACGTGAACTGACGGGTGGTATCTATTTCGGTTCTCCGCGGGGTATCCGTACTCTGGACAATGGCTTGCGGGAAGGGTTCAATACGCTGGTCTATAATGAGTCTGAGATTGAACGTATCGCACACTCTGCTTTTGCTATTGCGATGAAGCGTGACAAACGTCTGTGTTCAGTGGACAAGGCCAACGTGCTGGAAGTATCTG
>DAOVWW010000136.1 GCA_030636465.1 Gammaproteobacteria bacterium | reverse complement strand
CTGATCATCTAGCCGGGCAAGGATCTGCCCAGACTTGACGATGTCTCCAATTTTAGTTTGGATACTGGTAATGATACCTCGCACCGGGGCCGGTACTTCGAGTACTATTTTGTCTGTTTCCAGGTCCAGCAACGGGGCGTCGGCCTCAACCGTATCGCCTTCCTGAACATAGAATTTCACCACAGTGGCATCCATGACTGATTCTGGTAATACAGGAACTTTTATATCAACTGCCATGCTTTTCTCCTGAGGTCAGTCGCACAACTTTTTCTTCATCGAGCCCGAGGGCCTGCTCCACAAACTGGTGTAATTGAGCCATGTGTAGCGTATAAGATCCTGTCGCCGGGGCTGCCGAGGCTGGTCGACCGGTATAGGTCAGTTTGTGCTGACTACTGATACAGGCTTCCAGGTGGTGTCTTATCTGATACCAGGCCCCCTGGTTCATGGGTTCTTCCTGACACCAGACAATTGAACGTGCTTGCGGATATTCTGCCAGTACACTAATCAGTAATTTGCGCGGGAAGGGGTACAACTGCTCAATACGAATTATGGCGATATTATCGATGCCTTTTTCTTCTCTGGCGGTATAGAGGTCATAATAAACTTTTCCGGTACAAAGAATTATCCGGTTAATTTCTTCGGGTTTTTGTGTGCTGGATTCCGGAATGATCTGTCGGAAACTGCTGTTGGCCAGGTCGTCCAGTGGAGAGCTGGCCAGTGGGTTCCGCAGCATGCTTTTGGGGCTCATGACGATTAGGGGGCGCCGGAAACTCTGTAGCATTTGAGCCCGTAACAGGTGAAAAATCTGTGCGGAGGTAGTGGGCACGCAAACACGCATATTGGAGTCAGCACAGAGTTGTAAAAAACGCTCCAGCCTGGCAGAAGAATGTTCTGGCCCCTGACCTTCGAAGCCATGAGGAAGCAGTAAGGTCAGGCCTGTTACACGGTCCCATTTGCTTTCTGCAGAGCTGATGAACTGATCGATAAAAACCTGGGCACCATTGGCAAAGTCACCAAACTGCGCTTCCCAGATGACGAGTGCTTCAGGTTCTGCCGTTGAGTAACCCAGTTCAAAACCCAGAACGGCTTCTTCTGATAGAAGAGAATCTATCACCTGAAATCGTGCTGGCTTACCGCTAAGGTGCTGCAGTGGAATATAAGATTCACCGGAGCTCTGGTCATGCAGTACCGCATGACGGTGAAAGAATGTGCCACGGCCACAATCCTGGCCGCTTAGTCGCACAGCATAACCCTCATCAAGCAAGCTGGCGTAAGCTATAGTTTCTGCAAAGCCCCAGTTGATTGGTCTGCCGCCACTCGCCATTTTGTTGCGCTCGGCGAGGATCTGCGCAACACGAGGATGAAGAGTGAAGCCTTCTGGCAGTTGTTGTATATCTTTAGACAGGGCTTGTATTCGTTCGAGATCAACAGAAGTATCTACCAGTCTGTGTTCATCTTTAATGCGATACTTTGACCAGTCGACTACATGAGGGTGATCGATATTTTGCAGTATGTTTCGTGCAACAATTCTTTCACTGTGAATGTCATCCCTGTATGTCTGCTTCAATGTGTCTGCAGTGCTGCTATCAATAATGTTTTCAGCCAGTAATTTTCGAGCATAGATTTCCCGTGTGGTCCGTACGGCTGATATTTTAGAATACATTACAGGTTGTGTGACCGAGGGCTCGTCTGCTTCGCTATGACCATGCCGTCGGTAGCAGATAAGGTCGACAACAACGTCACATTTAAATTGCTCACGATAGTCCAGAGCAAGGCCGGTGACAAATAAAACGGCTTCCGGGTCATCGCCATTAACATGAAAGATGGGAGCATCGACCATTTTTGCTACTTCCGTACAGTAGGGTGTTGATCGTGCATCCATCGGATGGGAGGTGGTAAATCCTATCTGGTTATTATGAATTAGATGTATCGTGCCGCCAGTGTTAAAGCCACGGGTGAGAGACATGTTCAGGGTTTCCATCACCACGCCCTGTCCTGAAAATGCGGCATCACCATGGATTAATACGGGCAGTACTCTTTTATGGGAACCATCATTGCAACGCTGCTGCCTGGCCTTGACCGCACCAATCACCACTGGGTTGATGACTTCCAGATGTGAAGGGTTGAAAGCCAGTGCGAGATGGACAGAGCCAGTGCTGGTTTTAATATCAGAGGAAAAACCCATGTGATATTTCACATCTCCGGAGCCATTACGAATTTCTTTTTTTCCTTCAAACTCACGGAATAGTTCACTGGGTGATTTACCCATGATGTTGATTAATACATTTAAGCGGCCACGATGGGCCATACCGAGCACGATTTCCTTAACGCCCTGGTTGCTGCTGTGCTGGATTAGTTCATCAAGCAGGGGAATCATGCTTTCGCCGCCTTCCAGTGAAAATCTTTTCTGCCCCACGTAACGCGTATTGAGATATCTTTCCAGGCCTTCGGCAGCGGTTAACCTCTCCAGCAGATGGATCTTCTGTTTTTTACTTTTTATGCCAATGTCTAAATTAGTTTCCAGTCTTTCCTGTATCCAGCGCTTTTTGATAGTGCTGACGATATGCATGTACTCAGCACCAATACTACCCATATATATTTTTCGAATTCGATCAAGAATTTCTCTCAGCGGCAAGGTGTCAGGCGCAAACAGGGAACCGGTATGAAACCTGGTGTCCATATCAGTATCTGTAAGATGGTGGAATGCAGGATCGAGATCAGGTACTTCTGGTCTGGCCAGTATGCCAACGGGATCAACTTTTGCCTGTTGATGCCCACTTACACGGTAGGCATTAATTAATCTAAGTACGGCTGATTGTTTGAAAGCCGGTGGAACGGCTGGGTCGCTATCAGTATGGGCATCCAGTGATAGACTGGCTGGAATGCCTGGCTTTTCATCGTCAAGCCGGGTAAACAGTAATTGCCAGTCTTCAGAAATTAACGTGGGGTCTTCTTTGTACTGCTGATAAAGTTCTTCGATATAATCCCGGCTGCCATCTAGTGGCAGAGCACTGGACTGAAAATGGTCAGGAGTTTCTTTCATCTGTCGTAGCCTATCTCCATTAAGTTGGACAGAACACTCTTAAATCTCTCTCTTTTATTGGACCTTTTCTAATGCATCATAGTCCTGCCGCAGTTAGCAGGCAAGTGAGACATGAATCTAGCCGGTTTATTTTTTCCAGTTTTTATAAGGGTGTCTGGCAAGTTCAGTATTGTAGTAGCGTTTGACTGCTGAGACTTCATCCCCGGCCCAGAGAGGGATCTGAAATTGCTCATCAATGGATGTTAATTCTATTTCTGCAACGATCAGGCCGGAATTATCTTGTTCAAATACATCAATTTCCCACATTTTTCCTGCATAGATGACCTTGTAGCGTTTTTTGCATACGGTGTTGCTACAGAATAGCTTGAGCAGTTCATTGGCTTCTTGTTGCGGGATACTGTATTCAAACTCCTGACGGTGTATGCCTAATGTTGCAGATTTTATATTTATGTTTGCCTGTTGGCCTTCTGTACGAACACGTACAGAACAATTTCCGCCACGGCTAAGGTAACCCTGTTTGAAATCAGTGCCAGTATCTGATTCATTTTTCCAGAGATCATTTTTTACCAGGAATTTTCGTTCGATCTCTATGCCCATTATCTCGTAACCGGCTATCGTTTAGGGAATATCCTGATGACAAAGAGCTTGTTGTTTTTGAAATCAAAGCGTATCCCCTTGCTGCTATAAAGCAGTTGATTATTCTTATAGGGTTTAACACCATAGAAATTGATGATTTCATGTACAGGCATGCCGAAGCGGGCACCTTTTATTGTGGTGTATTGCGAAGCCAGAACCCCGGCAATGGCGATAGCCTGAACTTGCCCCCTTTTGATGCCTACCTGTAGTGCTGTTTGTTTATCCAGCTGATAGGAATATATAACCAGGCCAGAGAATAGGCCCTGTTTCTTTTTTTTGTCAGGCTCGCCCAGTGAGCCTGTTAGCTGCTCAGTAGATTGGCCGATGTAAACTTTCTGTAATCCCAGACCTTCAGTAATAAAGAAATCGCTAGCCAGGTATTTCAGAACTTTTTTTCTATATTCAGAATTATCAATAGTCACTGTCTGCGCATGAGCACTCGTCAGAGGTAGCAGAAAAGAAAGTGATAGCATTACAAAAAATATTCTTAAAATCATAATTCAAACTTTATTTAGTAGAGTTAGTAGAGTCATGGTGCAGTGTAGCAAATGTTTACAAATTCTTCATAGTGCATGGATGACGGGGGTTATTATTACCATGGGCGGCAGGTTTTGCCTACTGGTGAGATGCTATAGCATAGGCTAACATCCATGTTATGGATGATGAACAACTAATGCGTTACAAACGACACTTGTTATTACCTCAGCTTGATGTGGCTGGGCAGCAGCAGCTGCTTGATGCTTCCGTGCTGGTTATCGGTACAGGAGGACTGGGTTCTCCGGTGTTAATGTATCTTGTGGCAGCAGGTGTCGGCAAGATCTATCTTTATGATGATGACACGGTGGAAATTTCTAATCTGCAGCGGCAGATTTTATTTGATAGTTCTGTGCTTGGCTTATCCAAAGTAGAAACAGCCGCCGAGCGTTTACGTCTAATCAATTCTGATTGTGATGTCATTGCCGTGGCATCAAGGCTTGAAGGCGAATTGTTAGTTAAGGCTATTTCTGAGGTCGATCTGGTTATTGATTGCAGTGATAATTTTGATACACGGTTTGCCGTTAACCAGGCCTGTGTAGCGCAGCAGAAAACGCTAGTTTCGGGCGCTGTAATTCGAATGGAAGGGCAGGTATCTGTTTTTTCTGGCTACCAGGCGGATAAGCCCTGTTACCAATGCCTTTATCAGCCGGATGCATTTGATGATGAGACATGTACCAGCAGTGGGGTGCTTGGCCCGGCGGTGGGTGTTATCGGTAGTTTAATGGCGGCAGAAGCCGTAAAGTTACTTGTCGGCATGGGCGACAGCCTTGAAGGACGACTGCTGTTGTTTGATGCACAGGTGATGCGGTTTAATGAACTGAAGCTGAAGAAAGATCCGGGTTGTGCTGTTTGTGGTTCAAAGTCGTAGGTCGTAGGTCAAGCTATTGTAATTGTATTATTCTGACTCCAGCCTGTTGACCTCAGACCTCAGACCTCAGACCTCAGACCTCAGACCTCAGACCTCAGACCT
>DAOVWW010000216.1 GCA_030636465.1 Gammaproteobacteria bacterium | reverse complement strand
TAAAGTCATGCATGGCCAGGCGATGAGTGTGGCCGTGTATTAAAATATTGACGCCATGGCCTTTCATTACTGACTCAAGAGTGGCCTGGTTGACATCCATAATAGATTCAGGCTTTTCTGCATTGCCTTTAACACTGTTCATGCGTAACTGCCTGGCCAGTTCTTCGCGTTCTGCGATGCTTAACGAAAGAATATTCTGCTGCCAGGCTTTGTCCCTGGTCTGCGCACGAAACTTCTGGTGTGCTACATCGTCAGTACAGAGACTGTCTCCATGCATCAGCAGGACATCTATCTCACCCAGCTTGAACACCGAAGGGTCTGGCAGCAAGCGGGCAGCAACACTGGAAGCAAAACCTTTGCTGATCAGAAAGTCCCGGTTTCCATGCATGAAATAGACTTTAGTTTTTTTACCTGCAAGCGTCGCCAGGCTGTCTTCGATAGATTGATAACCGCTGTGTTGGCTGGCGTCATCACCTAACCAGTATTCAAACAGGTCACCGAGGATAAAAAGCTGATCCGCATCAGCAGCTTTTTGGCGGATAAATTCTTCAAAAAGCTTTATACCCTCGGGACGACCCGGGTCCAGATGCAGATCAGAGATGAACAGGCTGGTTTTCATGCCCGATGGTCGTGCCGGTCAGAAATCAGCTATCGGTTTCTTCGACTTTAATAATGACGACATCATCGACAGGTACATCGGCATGTCCGCCATTATTTCCAGTGGCGACGGCAGCAATTTTATCGACTACATCCATGCCATCCGTAACCTTAGCAAATACACAATAACCCCAGCCCTGAGAGTTTTTGCCGCTGTGATTGAGAAAGGCATTATCTTTTAAATTGATAAAAAACTGTGCCGTAGCGGAATGAGGATCATTTGTGCGGGCCATAGCGAGAGTGCCGCGGTCATTTGCCAGGCCGTTATCGGCTTCATTTTCAATTTGATCAAGCGTTTGCTTCTGGATCATGCCGGGCTCAAAACCTCCACCCTGAACCATAAAGTTCGGAATGACACGATGGAAGATTGTGTTATTAAAGAACCCGTCTTCAATATACTTTTTGAAGTTTTCTACTGTGATAGGAGCTTTTTCTGCATCCATCTCTATAGTTATGGTGCCGTGACTAGTTTCAATGTTAATCATATTAATATTCTGCCTGTGAAAAAACGAAAAATTATAACATGAGATTTTGTCGACACTATACGTAGTTTTGCTATAGAGGCTGAATGCCACTGCTGTGTATATGGTTTTGCTTTTCCGGTAAAATCCACGCCACTCAGTCATTACATGAACAGCTAAAACTCTTATGCTCGAAATCTACAATAGTCTGGAACGCAAGAAGCAGCCATTTACCCCGATAGTCCCCGGCAAGGCTGGTATTTATGTCTGTGGTATGACCGTATATGACCTGTGCCATATTGGACACGCCCGGGTAATGGTCGTTTTTGACCTGGTGACACGCTACCTTCGTAACAGGGGCTATGAAGTGACCTATGTGCGTAACATTACGGATATTGATGACAAGATAATTGCCAGGGCCATTGAAAATAATGAAAGTATTGAGGAACTGACTGGGCGCTTCATCGCAGCCATGCATGAGGACACGGATCGTCTGGGAGTTTTACGACCTGATGAGGAGCCCCGGGCAACACAGCACATGGGTGAAATTATCAGCTTAATCGGTAAATTGATGGCGAATGGATATGCCTATCAGACAAAAACTGGTGACATCTGCTTTCGTGTACGTAAATTTGAGCGATACGGAAAACTATCGGGTGAGTCACTGGATGATTTGCAGGCTGGTGCCCGTGTAGAAGCTGAAACTAGCAAAGATGACCCTCTTGATTTTGTGCTCTGGAAACAGGCCAAAGAAGGAGAGCCCAGCTGGCCATCAGAGTGGGGCGATGGTCGTCCAGGCTGGCATATCGAGTGCTCAGCCATGTCGATGAGTTGCCTCGGTGAAAGTTTTGATATCCATGGGGGCGGTCAGGATCTTCGTTTCCCTCATCATGAGAATGAGATCGCCCAGTCTGAATGTGCTACCGGTCATACGTTCGTTAAGCTCTGGATGCATAATGGCTTTGTCCGCATTGACGATGAAAAAATGTCAAAGTCGCTGGATAACTTCTTTACCATTCGTGATGTACTCGATAGCTACCATCCCGAAATTCT
The DNA here is from genome assembly GCA_030636465.1 of Gammaproteobacteria bacterium. Taxonomy (GTDB): domain Bacteria; phylum Pseudomonadota; class Gammaproteobacteria; order BMS3Bbin11; family BMS3Bbin11; genus BMS3Bbin11. The sequence continues at coordinate 1,726 of DAOVWW010000216.1, read as the reverse complement.
TCGTTACTTTATTATCAACAGCCATTACCGAAGTCCGCTGAATTACAGTGACGAGACGCTGGATCAGTCAAAAGCTGCGCTGGAAGGTTATTACCTGGCACTGGATGGACTGGATTTAGGTGATGATATCGAGCTGGATGATGAGATTTCTGCACCATTCATAAAAGCTATGGATGATGATTTTAATACCCCTGAGGCTCTTTCCGCGCTGTCGGCACTGCGGCGTGAAATAAATACTTGCCGTCAATCAGGGGATCAGGAACAGGCCAGCTTTCTTGCCGGGCAGCTTAAAACCATGGGGGCAATTATCGGTCTGTTTCAACTTCAGCCTATTGAATTCCTGCGAGGCATCTCTGGTGATGGGCAAGCATCAGGTCTTTCTGATTCTGAGGTTGATGCACTGGTTGATGAGAGAAAGGTGGCCCGTGAGGAAAAAAACTGGGCGCGGGGTGATGAGATCAGGGATATTCTTAAGACAGAAGGCATAGTGCTGGATGACGGCGCAGAAGGCACGCGCTAGCGCAGAGGCTAGCAGTCTTAATTTGAGGGTGGTTTCATGTATAATGCCCCACAAATCCCAATACTCGCATAGTTCAAGCTGAGCAGCTACAGGCTCTCTAGCTTTTTTCCGGTACAAAAAATGAAAAAAAACAAATATTTATCAGTATTTTCCAGAAAGTCTATTCTATCTTCTTTGTTGATTTTAAGCATTGCCGCGCCAGTCCAGCTATCTGCACAGGTGGTTGCACTGGACAGGGGACAGACATTAGATGAAAAGAGAAACGGCTGGTTGCCTTATTTCTTTTCTACTGAATCACTGGGGACAGCGATTGGTGCTGGTGCATTTACCGCCGGCGGTAAGCTGCAGCCACAGTCCAGCCTGTTTGCTACTGCTTTTGTTACCTCCAATGAATCAGCCCTGATTTCCGGCGCATGGAGCAACCATCGCTTTGGCAAATCTAACTTTTTCTTTGATGGTTTTGCATTGGCCGATCACTTTACCGATCAGCGTTTCTATCTTGGTCAGAGTGATGGCCCGGGTGAATCCCGTCCAGGGAGCAATGATTCTGATCAGGAGAACTACGTAACTGGCATAAGTAACGAGGTGACAGTTAATGCTACGCTGAAGTATCGCTTACCAATAGGCAGTCTTAAAGATGACCCTGTTTCGGTCTATCATCTGTATCAGGGTTTGCTGGAATCCGGTCCTCAGGGTGGGGAAACCTGGAATCCGATGAGCAGCGGCCAGACTACCGTGGCAGCTAAGTTCTTTTACACCTATCGTGATCTGGATGAGTTTGTTTTTAATGAACAGAACAACGAACCCGTTGAAGACGAAGTTTTTGCCAAAACCAATGGTCTCGAGTTCTGGCTCGATTATGATAATACAGATTTCCCGCGCAACCCGACCCGGGGCAGTCGTCAGCTGTTAAAAGTGACAAGTGATTTCGGTTGGGGAGAAAGCAGTGATAGCTGGACTAATCTGGAGGCTGATTTAACCAAGCATTTCTACCTGGGTAAATCCAAATGGTTCCGCCAGAAATCACTGGCATTAAATTTCTGGACTTCCAATTCTACGGACTGGGATGTGGCGGAAGATGGAAGCATTAATCATCAGCCACCTCCAAGCTATGGTTCCAGCCTGGGTGGTTATGACCGCATGAAAGCCTATCCGACAGGACGTTTCCACGACAAGGCGGCGGTCTATTATTCAGCAGAACTGCGT
>DAOVWW010000301.1 GCA_030636465.1 Gammaproteobacteria bacterium | reverse complement strand
TATCCCTACCAGAACCATGCCGCCATGGAACCGATGAATGCCACGGCACTGTGGACGAAAGACAAATGCGAAGTCTGGTGTCCAACGCAAAATGGTACTGCGGCATTGAACCAGGCAGCGGAAGCGGCCGGTTTACCCGTTAGCCAGTGTGATGTGCACAAGATTCATTTAGGTGGCGGCTTTGGGCGGCGTGGCGCGATTCATGATTTTGTTACACGAGCTATTGCCATTGCGAAACAGTTACCGGGCACACCGGTTAAACTGCTTTGGACTCGGGAAGAAGATATGGCACATGGTCAGTATCATCCCATTACCAAGTGTAAAATGGTGGGCGGCCTGGATGATAAGGGCAACTTAAGCAGTCTGCGTGTTCGTATCTCTGGTCAGTCTATACTGGCATCTATTAATCCCAAATGGCTGAAAGATGGGGCGGACATTTTTACCTTCCAGGGTATGTTACCCGAAGGTGATCACGAGATTAGTTATAGCGTCCCAAACTTGCTGGTGGATCATGCGATGCGTAATCCACCGGTTCCACCAGGTTTCTGGCGTGGGGTGAATATCAACCAGAATGCCATCTACCTGGAATCCTTTATTGATGAGATGGCGCACGCAGCTGGTAAAGATCCATTGGCGTTTCGTCAGTCTTTAATGACGAAACATCCTAAGAGTTTGGCGGTGCTGAATGCGGTCGCGGAAAAAGCCGCCTGGGGCAAGCCGATAAAAAAAGGAATGGGACGTGGGCTGGCGGTGTGTAAAGCATTTGCCAGCTATGTTGCTGCCTGCGCGGAAGTATCCGTTGATGATGAAGGCAAGTTAAAAATCCATCGTATTGTGGCGGCAACTGATCCAGGTCATGCCGTTAATCCACAGCAAATCGAGGCACAGGTTGAAGGTTCATTTGTCTTTGGCCTGTCGGCATTACTTTATGGTGAGTGCACCATTAAAGGGGGTGCTGTTGAACAGAGTAATTATCATGATTATCCCTCGATGTTGATCGAGGAAATGCCTGAGGTCGATGTTATCGTCATGCCTTCGGGAGGTTTCTGGGGGGGGATTGGTGAACCCACTATTGCGGTAGCTGCACCAGCTGTATTAAACGCGATCTATGCGGCAACGGGTAAACGTATTCGTCAGTTCCCGATAAAAGATACTGACCTGCGAGCAGGTTAAGCCATGCAATATTACGGCAGCGACCATGAAGTATTGCAGGCGGCTTATGACTGGCTGCAGCAGGGACATGAGCCTGCACTGGTTACAGTATTAAAGACCTGGGGTTCATCTCCGCGTCCAGCGGGTTCGTTGATGGTGATGCGGCGTGATGGTGTTCTCACCGGCTCGGTATCAGGGGGCTGTGTTGAAGAAGACCTGGTGCAACGTTATGTTGACAGGCAACTTAGTGACAGTTATCTCACCTGTATTGATTATGGGGTGAATCGTGAGGATGCCACACGTTTTGGTTTACCCTGTGGCGGTCGACTTGAGCTGATGGTGGAACAACTTAATGATATCGAGCAACTTCATCAACTGCTAGATGCCATGCAGCAGCAACAGTTAATGGCAAGGCATGTGGAACTGCAAACAGGCAAGGTTTCATTAGAAGATGCCAGGGCCGAGCAGGACTTTGTTTGTACGAATATCTATGTACGAAAAATCTTTGGGCCGCAATGGAATATGGTATTGATAGGTGCCGGCCATCTTTCACAGTATGTTTCACAAATGGCATTAATGCTCGGTTATCGAGTGATCGTGTGTGACCCTCGTGAGGAGTATGCGCAGGCCTGGCAGGTTGAAGGAACTGAATTAATAACAATCATGCCGGATGACGCGGTACAGAAGTATTGTCAACAAGCACGCAGTATTGTGCTTGCGCTAACACATGATCCCAAGCTGGATGATATGGCCCTGCTTGATGCATTGCAGTCAGCTGCTTTTTATATCGGCGCAATCGGTTCACGGCGTAACTGTGAATTACGTCGGCAAAGGTTGAAAGATTTAGGCGTCTCAACAGCCCAGTTGCAAGGTTTACATGCGCCTGTTGGTTTAGCCATTGGAAGTCACACACCTGCAGAGATAGCGGTCTCTGTTCTTGCCGAAATCACTCAACAACGTAACGTTCTTGAACAATCTGAGAAACAAACAGTCAGTATCGTATGAGTCATCTACCCGTCGGAATTTTGCTGGCAGCAGGTCAGAGCAGGCGTTTTGGTGCCAATAAACTTCTTCATCCTGTAGTAGATGACAAGCTCATGTTATTCGTATCAGCACAAACACTGGCAGGTGTATTACCTGGCGCCATTGTCGTCATTAATCAGGAATTAACGCCGTACACAACACAACTTGAAGAAATGGGTCTCCAGGTTATTATCAATGAACATTCCGAGACGGGAATAGGGAGCAGCATTTCCTGTGGAATTCGTGCCAGTGAAAATGGGGCAGGATGGTTAATTGCGCTGGCAGATATGCCGTATATAAAACCTGAAACAATTTCAGTGCTGGCTGAAAAAATTAGAGATGGAGCAGATATCGTCGCACCGGTATTTGAACAGCAGCGAGGTCACCCGGTTGGCTTTAGTCATCGCTATCAAAGTGAATTGACTGTATTGAGTGAAGATATAGGTGCACGAAATATTATTAGCAAGCACCAGGATAAGCTGGAACTGGTTACGGTGAGTGATGAGGGCGTACTAAAAGACATCGATTACGCAAGCGAACTGGCGTAAGTTCAGCTCTACTCACAAATGCTCTTAAGATCTTAAGTAATAGTAAGTTATAGTAAGTAATAGGGGACAGACCCAATTATGAAAAAAGAATCGTGGCCTATCCTCTATAGTCACTACAAGTTGAAAGTCTTACAACTCATCCCCAAGTTATTACTATGGGAGATCTTACTGAAAATATTATCGAGCTCGAGAAAAATAGGAATGCCGTAAAGGTATTTAGGGATCGGCAACATGCTGGTGAAGTACTGGCCGGT
>DAOVWW010000331.1 GCA_030636465.1 Gammaproteobacteria bacterium | reverse complement strand
GATATCTTCTTTATCTATAAGCGTCTTCTGCCTGATATCTTTACGAGACAGCTTACTTATTGCAGCAGGGAGTTCAATGCCTGCGTCATGAGCGATGGACTTAAGCGCATCGATATCGTGAGTATCGACTTCACCCGTCAGAGCATTGGCAATCGTCGGTTAAAACTTGGTCCACTCTGCAGTGGAATACGCTACCGTCTTCAATGGTTTCGAGCGGCAGCTATCATAGGCCTTGAAACAAGTTGCCGTATGTGGGTCCATCAGATAACCATTTGCAAATGCCTGTTTTATGTATGACTTGCCTTCATTGTCTTCACAGTAATCCGCACTGAATGTTGCCTGTAGCTGTGCTAATTCTTTATTCGTCAGCTGATAATATTTTTCATTATCAAGTTGCTGCATCAGTACTTTAGTGCGATCCGAACCGTACAGATCATAGAGTATGCGTTCGACATTGGAGGACTTTAAAATATCCATTGCAGGTGATGTAGTGGCCACCACTGAAGCTTCACGCAGGTCATATTGGCCATTGTTAATCAGCTCAGTCAGTACGTTGTTTTTATTTGATGCAATCAGAATCTTTTCAACTGGCAGGCCCATTTTCATCGCATAGTAACCACCCAGTGCATTACCAAAGTTACCACTCGGCACATCAAGATAAATCTTCTCACCCAGTTCTATCGCAGACTGACGCACCAGCTCCAGGTAACTGTGGATGTGATAAATAAGCTGGAAAATTATGCGTCCAAAATTCACCGAATTGGCAGCAGACAGGGAGATATGTTTTTCTTTCAGCTTGGCATTGAAGCTGTCCGAACTTAACAGCAGCTTCAAGGCATTCTGTGCATCATCAAAGTCACCGTGTATGCCGATAACTTTCAGGTTGGGTGCATCCTCGGTAACCATCTGCAGTCGTTGGACATCAGAGGTGCCGCCATCAGGATATAAGCAGGCGACCTGCACATTCTTCCGATTCTTAAATGTCTCCAGGGCCGCCGGTCCGGTATCACCAGAGGTGGCAGCCAGGATAAGGTAATTCTCATTACGTTTTTGCGCCAGTGATGACAAAAGTATTCCAAAAGGCTGCAACGCCATGTCTTTGAACGCACGTGTCGGCCCATGATAAAGCTCACTGACATAGAGATCATCGAGTACTTTAATTAATGGTGCTGGATTTGTGCTGTCATCAAAATGATCGTAAAGATTCAGTGCTTCTTCAATGACATCCTGCTCAATGTCGATTTCGAAAGCTGCCAGGACATCCCGTGCCAGGGTTTTATAACTTGCATCAACGTGGCTCTTCAGGAACTCTTGCCCCAGATCAGGCAGTGATTCTGGAACGTATATCCCGCCAAATGAGGCCATGGGGCCGAGAATTGCTGTAGAGAAGCTGACAGCTAGTGGGCGCTCGCCATCGTTGCCGCGGGTTTCAATAAAATTCATGTTAATTCCTAAAACTGTATTCGATGCGAGATTTTAACTCAGGAAGCGATCCGTTACATTAAGGGTATTGCTATTAATTAAGAGGTTCCGTCATTGCACCCTACGGGCATTTCCTACAGGAAGGCGAGCCTTCCTTGCGGTCACGAGCCCCACAAGCGCGGCAATCTCTTTGTTTGGAATCAGTCGTGCAGAGATTGCTTCGTCACTGCGTTCCTCGCAAAGATGAAACAATTTGAGCTCCCTTAGTAAGCCACCAGGTAATTCATCCATGCTTCCATCCTCAGCATGACCTTGCGAATGACATGTGTAGCCTCAACACTATTAGTATAGATTGCTGCGGTACCGACGGAACCACCCGGCAAGCCAGTCTTTGCCAGAATATCAGGCAGCTTGTCATCCAGCACCAGCTCTACTCCATAGGGCTTAGGGGTGGTCGCAGACGTAGGTGCAGTGGGAATATTGCCAGAAGGACTAAGCTGGCCATCAGGAGTCATGTAGGCAATACCTTTAACCGTTGCATTGAGGGTGGTACCCGGCAGCATTTTCATCACGACTTCAGCCTTCTGGCCAGGGGCTACGTGCCTGAGATATACCTGATCTATGCCGACAATCAGCGCACTGCTGTCTCTGTCAACAAAGGCGACCCAGCTGCGTGTCGTCTGGTTGCTGACACGCTGACCCGGGCGCAATGTCAGGCCAATGATGTAGCCATTAGCCGGAGCGACTACCGTTGTCTTTTCGAGATCCCATTCAGCCTGTACCAGCAGGGCTTCGAGAGAATCAACTTCCGCTTTGAACTGGTCTACTTCGAGCTGGCGGCCAACCTTTTTTTCCAGCAGTTGAATGGCACGATCCAGATTCACTCTGGCAAGAGCCAGGCGTGCGTTCAGTTCATCTACTTTAGCCTGGTATTGCTCGGCATCGATACGAAAGATCACATCACCCTGCTGCATGGGTTCACGCAGCTCTGCTTCAACAGACGTGACCTCACCGGAGACATTCGGCACCACCTCGATGACAGGTTTGTACATAATGACCGCACCGGCGGGCGCGCCCCACTGCATCGGTATAAAGAGCACAAAAAATAGCAGCAGCATCCACAGTATCGGTGATAACTTCCAGAAGGTATTCAGCGGCACGATTTTGAACTTGATCAGAATGGCTAGAAAGGCAACGTATATCAGGGTCAGAAACAGAATCATGAGTCATCACCTTTGCTGCCAGT
>DAOVWW010000050.1 GCA_030636465.1 Gammaproteobacteria bacterium | reverse complement strand
TTGGCCTGGTTGTTACCCGCGGTCCTGCCAGGCCACGCCAGAACATAGGTATCTACCGGCAACAGGTCATCAGTCGCAACCAGGTCATCATGCGCTGGCTATCCCACCGAGGCGGCGCTATCGATTTCCGTGAATGGAAGCAGGCACATCCCGGTGAACGTTTCCCAATAGCTGTTGCCATCGGTGCCGACCCTGCCACCACGCTGGCCGCTGTGACACCGATCCCAGACACCATCTCAGAGTTCCAGTTCGCAGGTCTATTACGTGGTGCTCGATCTCGTGTCGCCCGCTGCCTGACACACGATCTGCAGGTACCGGCCACAGCTGAGATCATACTAGAAGGTTATGTTGAGCCAGACATGGAAATGGATGAAGGTCCATTTGGTGACCACACCGGTTATTACAACTCGGTTGAGAAATTTCCGGTCTTCACTATCGAACGTATTACTCACCGGCATAACCCCGTCTATCAGGCTACTTATATGGGCAAGCCGCCTGAGGATGAACCTTCAATACTTGCGGGTGCGCTAAACGAAATGTTCATACCGCTGCTGCAGGATCAGTTTCCAGAGATTATCGATTTCTACCTGCCGCCCGAAGGCTGTTCCTATCGGCTTGCCGTGGTCAGTATCAAAAAAGCCTACCTCGGTCATGCACGACGCATCATGTTCGGCATCTGGTCCTGGCTGCGCCAGTTTACCTATACCAAGTTCATTATTATCACCGATGATGATATCGATGTGCGCAACTGGAGCGAGGTGATCTGGGCCATGACCACACGCATGGATCCGGCACGGGATACCGTGCTGGTGGAAAACACACCCGTCGATTACCTCGATTTTGCCAGCCCGGTATCCGGTCTTGGCTCGAAGCTCGGTTTCGATGCCACCAGCAAATGGCCAGGTGAGAGTGATCGACGCTGGGGCCGTCCTATCCGTATGACTGACGAAGTACGTAAGCGCGTCGACACCCTGTGGGATGAGCTTGGAATTTAAAACAACAGTGTGATTAATCAAGGACACCTTACAATGAACAGTATAGCTGAAGACAAATATCCGGAACTGCCTGCACTGGCCCGTCTACCGCTGCAATACGCACCCAACAAGCTAAAGTCATTCGTCATCAGCCGTGCTCTGAACACACTGTTTGCCACACCATTGTCTGAAGACGAACTGGCCTTCCTTGATGGGCGCCGTATGAACGTTTGCATTAGCGATGCCGGTTTGAGCTTTTCGGTAACACTCGAAAATGGTCGTCTGCTGGCCCATCGTGCGGTCACAGAACCGGACCTCAGTATTGAGGGAACGACCTATACCTTCCTGCTGCTGGGCACGCGCCGTGAGGATTCAGATACGCTGTTTTTCAGACGTCGACTAAAAACACAGGGTGATACCGAGTTAGGTCTATACCTGAAAAACTTTCTCGATGGCCTGGAGCCAGAGACCTTGCCCCTGCACAGGATACTCGACCCGCTGATGCAACAAAGCCTGGCACTGGCGGATCGTTATCAGCGCTTGCGCAATCGATTGGCACGCTAGTCCGGAAACACGATGGCCTTATCGGATGTGGTGACCACCTTTGGTCAGTGGATGCTTAAGAAGCATGGAGAGCGGGTCCATAAACTGGCGATAAATGCCGGTTTCACCTGCCCCAACCGTGATGGCAGCAAGGGCCGCGGCGGCTGCACCTTCTGTAACAACAGCTCATTTAATCCGAATGCACGCAAACCGGAAACGGTATCTGAACAGATCGAAGCCGGACGGCAGGTAATCCTCAAGCGTACCGGTGCAAAAAAATACCTCGCCTATTTTCAGGCCTATACCAACACCTACGATGATCCATCACGACTCAAGGAACTCTACGATGAGGCACTGGCCGAGCCTGATGTAATCGGTCTTTCTATCGGCACTCGACCGGACTGCGTGCCACCGGCGGTGCTGGATCTGCTGGCTGACTATCAACAGCAAGGTCATGAGATATGGCTAGAGCTGGGTTTGCAATCGGCCTTTGACCATAGTCTGGAACGGGTTAACCGTGGTCATGGCTTTGCTGAATATCGTCAGGCGATGAAAGACGCCAGGCAACGTGAGATTTCGGTATGCACCCACCTGATCGCAGGACTACCCGGTGAAGACCCAGCACATATAAGAATGAGCCTGGAACGGGTTCTGGATCAGGGCAGCCAGGGGCTAAAACTGCATCCACTGCATGTCGTCAAGGGAACCCAGCTAGCCAATGAGTGGCGCAAGGGCGACTACTCACCGCTGACTATGGGTGAGTATATACAGATTGTGGCCGACCTGGTCGAGATCACTCCCCCAGAGGTAATCTATCACCGCCTGACAGCAACCGCTTCAGAATCAATACTACTCACCCCGCAGTGGTGTGAGTGGAAGTGGCGGGTCCTGAATGGAATAGAGAATGAGTTGCTCCGACGAGGAAGCATTCAGGGGAAAATTGGTAAATCAAAACCGGGATCAGGCTATGGATAATCCCAGTTTTGTTAATAGTGTCTATGACTCTTTTGGGACTTTATTGATCATGTGCCTAACAAGTGTGAACACAAGAGCAGACTCATAGACAGCTGCCAAAAGAAACACACTAAAGGTTGCCCACATAGCTACACTACTAGAGATGTAATCCATGCTATAGAGTGAAATTATGGCCACCAGCATAAGTGATGCACTGGCCAGGGAAACGCATAACATAGGACATCTAAAGGGTAGGCCCTCGTTTTGAGTAGTGGTCTTTTGCATAATAAATACCTCCTTTGATTGAGATTTATGTCTATGCAACAAACTTACATATACCTATAAAGGGTTATAAAACCATTACCCCTTCTATTTATAAGGTAATACTAAATCAAAAACCTGCACTACGTGATTAATAATATTTATCATGACTGATGATGCCATTAATTTATTTTATGAGTATAAGGGGTACGCATAATGTAGATCAGGCCAACAAAGCAACACTTTTGGCTTGGGCATAAACCTTCTTGCCCGTTTCCAGACCCAGTAAAGCGGCGGATTTTCTTGTTACCTTTGATAATAATGGAACATCATTTGCCAGTAACCTCACCGTCAATTGTGAACTGCCTACTGGTATTAATTCATCGATAATGACAGGGAAAATATTCAGAATACTGGTATCTGCCTGGTGTTCCAGAGTGAGGCTGACGTCACGAGCAACCACTCTCAAGCGGACCGTTTTACCTATCTCCAGAGGTTTTTGAGTGACAGTAAACCGGCCTCCCGGAAAATCCAGATAGGTTAGAGAATATTCATCATCATGCCCGGCCACCACGGCCTCGATAAGTGCCTCTGCATCGGCCCCGCGGGCAAGTGGTAGATCCAGGCGCGTTAGCATCTCCGCTGTTGCCCCGAATGCAATGACCTTGCCCTTATCTAATAAGACCAGGTGATCGGCCAGCCTGGCCACTTCGTCCGTTGAGTGACTGACGTAAATGATGGGTATATCGAGTTCATCATGCATGGATTCAAGATAAGGCAGGATTTCCTGTTTGCGTGCAGCATCCAGTGCTGCCAGAGGCTCATCCATTAGCAGAATTCCCGGGCTTACCGCCAGTGCCCTGGCAATGGCTACTCGCTGACGCTCTCCTCCGGATAATGTGCCCGGCTTACGTTCAAGCAAATGGCCGACACCGGATAACTCGATAGCTTTATCCAGTGAAATTTTACGCTCAGGTTCAGCCAGGCGTCTGTAACCGTATTCAATATTGCTGCGCACATTTATGTGTGCGAACAGGCTGGACTCCTGAAATACATACCCTAGCGGGCGCTTATGTGGAGGGACGAACTGGTCAGCATTTTGCCAGATATCTCCTGCAACATTCAGGTAACCGGCCTGACTCTTTTCCAGGCCGGCAATAGCACGCAGTAATGTAGTCTTGCCACAACCCGAGGGGCCGAGCAAAGAAGTAACGCCAGTGGCAGGAATATTCAGATCTACATCCAGCTTGAAGTCACCCTTGTTGATTTCAAATCTCGCCTCTATGCTCATGACTGCATGATCCTGAAACGTCGATTCAGACCATAGACCGTCAATAACATCAAAAATGAAAGCAATAACAACCCGGCAGACAACCAGTGTGCATGGGCATATTCCATTCCCTCGACATGATCATAGATGGCAATAGAAACTACCTGCGTCTCACCGGGTATATTTCCGCCTATCATCAACACCACACCGAATTCACCGAGCGTATGAGCAAAACCCAGTACCGCAGCCGTTAAAAACCCGGGCCTGGCTAGCGGCATGGCGACTGTAAAAAAACGGTCAAGTGGCGAAGCACGCAGGGTTGCTGCGACTTCCAGTGGGCGCCTTCCGATGGCTTCAAAGGCATTTTGCAGCGGTTGTATAACAAAGGGCATGGAATAAATCACAGAACCAATAACCAGACCGGTAAAGGTAAAGGCCAGAGGCCTGCCGCCCAATGACTCCATCAGCCCCCCTACAGGACCATGTGGCCCCAGTGTGATCAACAGGTAAAAACCCAGTACGGTAGGGGGTAAAACCAGTGGCAAAGCCACTACAGCTTCCAGCAGGAATTTGTATCGCCAGCGACTACGCGCCATCCACCAGGCCAGCGGTGTTCCCAGCAGTAACAAGATAAGGGTCGTCACCCCGGCAAGTTTCAGGGTGATCGCAAGTGCAGTGAGATCAGCTTCGTTGAACATTAAGGTACATCGTATCCATAATCTTGAATTATCTCCAATGCGGGCTTACTTTTAATATACTTAATAAAAGCTCGTGTCACGGCGGTATCTTTCAATACAACAGCCTGCTGCAGGATAGGAGAATAAAGCGTCTGAGGCACTTCCCAGTAAGAACCAATAATAGACTGACCTGGATATTTCACCTGTGAATAGGCCACAAAACCCAGTTCAGCATTACCGCTATGGACAAACTGAAAGGCCTGGCCGATATTTTCACCACGTACCGCCCTGCCCTTCATTGCCTTCCATAACCCGCGCGACTGCAATACTTCTTTTGCGGCCCGGCCATAAGGTGCAAGCTTTGGGTTTGCGATGGCAAGGTGATAGTAGCTGCCATCAGACAACACCTTGCCCGCTGAATCAACATAACCCGTCTCTGGACTCCACAGGACCAGCCTGCCAAGTGCATAGCTGAAACGACTATCTGGCACAGCCAGGCCCTCATCTTCAAGCAATTTGGGTCTTTTCATATCCGCCGCAAAAAAGGCATCAAAGGGTGCACCATTTTTTATTTGTGCATAGTGCTTGCCCGTCGATCCAAACACCAGTTTTACTTTATGCCCGGTATCAGCCTCAAACTGCTGCACCAGGCCCATCATCGCGCGCGTAAAATTGCTGGCCACAGCGATACGAATCTCAGCAGCATACGAAAGTGAACTGCTAAGCATTAATGCTAGTGCGACGAGTAATTTTAAGATCATTATTTTCTTTCTATTCATGAACTATTAATATCGCCTATATAATAACCTACTAATATAACGTATAATGCTCGGTCATTCCCTGCTCGCATATAGGCCTACCATGTCTTCATCAGAATCATCACCAGAAAAAACTGCCGATTTTAAAAGCCTGGGACTATCATCTAACCTGATGAAAGCACTCGATGATATAGGCTATGAGTCGCCTTCGCCAATCCAGCAGGAATGTATTCCACTTTTACTTAATGGCGAAGACATTATAGGTCAAGCGCAAACTGGTACAGGTAAAACGGCGGCTTTCGCCCTGCCCCTGCTTGATTTAATTGATATCAAGAAGGCCCAGCCACAGGTACTGGTGCTGGCTCCTACCCGGGAACTCGCCATACAGGTAGCGGAAGCAATTCAGACCTATGCGCGTTACTTGAAAGGCTTTCACGTGCTGCCTATATACGGTGGCCAGGCATACAATTTACAGTTAAGACCACTCAAGCGTGGCGTCCATGTCGTTGTAGGTACCCCCGGACGCGTGATGGACCATATAAAACGCGGCACACTAAACCTTAAAGGACTGAAAGCACTAGTCCTTGATGAAGCCGATGAAATGTTGCGTATGGGCTTTATCGATGATGTTGAATGGGTCATGGAAAAGATTCCGGAGCAGCGGCAAATTGCATTATTCTCCGCCACTATGCCAAATATTATTCGTAAGGTTGCAGAACGCTTTTTGAATAGTCCCAAAATCATAAAAGTTAAGTCCAAAACAACCACGGCAACAACGATCCGCCAGCGTTACTGGCAGGTCCCAGGTCATCAGAAGCTCGATGCTCTCACCCGCATCCTCGAAGTAGAGGAATTCGATGCGATGCTGATATTTGTCCGTACCAAAACCGCTACAGTAGAACTGGCAGATAAATTATCCGCACGAGGTTTTGCCGCTGCCGCCATTAATGGCGACATCCAGCAGAAAACGCGTGAGCAGACAATTCAGAAATTAAAGAACGGCAAAATTGATATCCTCGTCGCCACCGATGTAGCAGCACGTGGTCTTGACGTCCCGCGTATCAGCCACGTCATCAATTACGATATTCCTTACGATCCTGAAACCTATGTACATCGCATCGGGCGCACCGGACGTGCCGGACGCAGCGGTGATGCCATACTTTTTGTTGCCCCGCGTGAGAAGCGTATGCTGAAAAGCATCGAGCGCGTCAGCAGGCAGACCATAGAGCCGATGAAATTCCCAACGGCCAAGGCCGTCAATGAACTGCGCACTAAAGCCTTCAAGCAAAAAATTAGCGATACGCTGTCAAATCATGATCTATCCATGTTTAAGAAATTGATCACAGAATATCAGGAAGAAAGCAGTAACGACCCAATGGATATAGCCGCAGCACTGGCACAACTTGCCCAGGGTGGTATCCCACTGCTTATGTCTGAGCAAGAGCCTCGTCAGGAAAGACGTTCTGACCGTGGATCTGATAACCGATCTGATAACCGATCTGAAAGAAGACCAGACAGACAGCGCGCGGACAGGCAGGGTGCGAGTCGAGAAGGACGTAAAGAAGGACGAAGAGAACGCTCTTTTGATAACGACAGACCACAGCAGAGCAGACCACGGAAATTAAAAGATTTCCCTGATGTCGAAATGTCCCGCTACCGGGTAGAAGTTGGTCATAATGATGACGTAAAACCCGGTAACCTGGTTGGTGCCATCGCTAATGAAGCCGATATCGACAGCTGTTATATCGGTTCAATTGACATCTTTGATGACTTCGCAACGGTTGATTTGCCCGCAGGCATGCCAGCAGAAACATTGCGCATACTTAGAAATGCCAGAGTTTGTGGAAAGAAGATTAATATATCTGAATTAAAAGGTTCGGATTCCAGGAGCTCTAAAGAAAAAGGTGCTGCCGCAAAACGTAGCGAACAGTCCAGACCGGCTTCAAAAAGCTCATCTGGTAAAAGAAAAACTAGCAGTCAAAAGAAACCTGAAACAAAGGAAAATACTTAGGGGATCTCTGATTAATTGATAAATCCCGTCATTGCACCCATCGGGCATTTCCTACGGTCACGAGCACCGACGCGTGGCAATCTCATGCAGTTTAACCAATCACCTTGAGATTGCCACGTCGCTTTGCTCCTCGCAATGACGATTTAATCATAGGTTCCCTAAGTTTTACGTGACTTTGCAGATATTCTGAACATTTTCTGCAAGCCCTGCTCCGGCCTCAGCATAGATATTAAATACTGCATCCACTCCAGCCTCTATTAAAACAGCTTCTTCATCCGGGAATTTTGTGGTGGCACAGATTAAACCCTTATAACCCCATTTACGTGCTAATTTTGCTGCCCTCGCATTCGCACTATTACCTGGCGCACAGAGAAACACCCATTCAATATTACTGCTATTCACATCTACCCTGGACCAGAAGTCCGGGTTGCTGACATTGGCAAAGTGGGTAATGCGTCCGCTTTCACATTGTTCTTCAACGACCACTTTATCTGAGTCCAGCCCCATCACTTTTTTATGCCCCTGTGTCAGCAGATAATCATAGGCACCCGTACCGACGCGCCCCATACCACAGACCAGAACTTTCGTTGTTGACAAATCAAAGTCTTCATCTCCTTCCAGACGATTTGTTCGCTGCATTTTTTTCAAGGAACTACAGAAACGCGCATAAATATCATCAGAATAGTTATTTATAACTGACGAAACAATAAATGACATAGACACCAGCAATGCCATAGTCACCAACCATTCTTGAGACAACCATTGCTGAGAAACTGCAACGACAGATACGATCAATCCAAACTCACTAAAATTCCCAAGGATTAATGAAGTGGCTGCTGCTGGCCGCGAACGTACCCGGAAAAGAGAAAATAATAGAACGAACAAACCACTTTTTACAATTAACACGGCTAACAATATCACTACGGCAAACACCATAGATATATCAGGTAGTCCTGCCATACCGATACTTAAGAAGAATCCCAGCAGGAACAGTTCCTTTAAACTAAACAAAGCCTTTGCCATTTCGTTTGATTTAGGGTGATTAGCTATTAACACACCAAAAATCAATGCACCCAGATCCCCTTTC
>DAOVWW010000009.1 GCA_030636465.1 Gammaproteobacteria bacterium | reverse complement strand
GGCTACCGGTGGTAAAACTTCAGCATTTTTAGTCAATTTGAGCACGACTTTGCCTTTCCGGTTTTTACTCTGTAAATCACCAAGGCGAGTCACAAAGCCATAACCGGCACTGCTAGCCAGGAGGAAATAATCATCCGCTTTACCTAACATCATGCCACTGAAGTGGGAACCATCCGGAGGACTCAACTGACTGCTAAGCGGTTCGCCATGGCCCCTGGCAGATGGCAGCTTATGGGCTGGAACGGTATAGGCACGTCCGGTTGAATCAAGAAATACCAGCAGTTCATTACTACGCCCGCTGGCAGCCTGCAGTAATTCATCACCGGGTTTGTAACCAAGGCTCTCCGCATCGATATCCAGCCCCTTGGCAGAACGCACCCAGCCACGCTGCGAGAGGATGACGGTAATACCTTCTGATGGCACCATCGAAGCAGGATCGATGGCCTGCGCTGCACCGCGCTCGACCAGAGGGGAACGGCGCGCATCGCCAAACTCTTCGGCATCGCGGATAATTTCTTTGCGTACCAGCGTTTTCATGCGGGCTTTAGAACCCAGGATCTTTAGCAGTTCATCTCTTTCTTTTGATAATTCGTCATGTTCTCCGCGAATTCTAATTTCTTCAAGCTTTGCCAAATTGCGTAACTTGAGATTTAGAATATCTTCTGCCTGAACGTCAGTCAGCGAAAATCTCTTCATCAGGACAGGTTTTGGCTTGTCCTCATTACGAATTATTGCGATCACTTCATCAATATTGAGAAAAGCTATTAACCGTCCTTCGAGGACATGCAGCCGTGTCTCAATTTTATCCAGACGATACTGCAAGCGACGGGTAACTGTCTGGGTGCGAAACTGCAGCCATTCAACCAGCAGGTCCCTGAGGTTGTATAACTTTGGACGTCCGGAAGTGCTGATCGCATTCATGTTCACCCGGTATGAGCGCTCGAGATCAGTCGTGGCACACAGATGGGCCATCAACTGTTCGACATCGATGCGGTTAGAGCGCGGCACAATAACGAGTCTAACGGGGTTTTCATGGTCTGATTCATCACGCAAATCATCCACCATAGGCAATTTTTTTGCGATCATTTGCTGCGCGATCTGCTCAAGCAAACGGGAGCCGGAAACTTGATGCGGCAGATTGTGAATAACGATGTTGCCCTCTTCCTTTTCCCAGGTTGCGCGCATCCGCAGGCTGCCTGTGCCGGTTTCATAGATTTTATGGATATCGGCTATGGGCGTAATAATTTCTGCACTGGTCGGGTAATCAGGGCCCAGAATATGCTCGCAGAGTTCAGCAACGGAGGCCTTTGGCTGTTCCAGCAGGCGTATACAGGCTGCTGCCACTTCACGTAGATTATGTGGAGGTATATCCGTGGCCAGTCCCACAGCAATGCCGGAAGTACCATTCAACAATACTGTCGGCAATCGAGCTGGCATTAATAAAGGCTCTTCTAAAGTGCCATCAAAATTTGGCCCCCAATCTACCGTACCCTGGCCCAGCTCACTCAATAACAATTCGGTATATTTTGTCAGGCGCGCCTCGGTATAACGCATAGCCGCAAACGATTTTGGATCATCCGGAGCCCCCCAGTTGCCCTGGCCGTCAACCAGAGGGTAACGGTAACTGAAAGGCTGCGCCATCAGCACCATCGCCTCATAGCAGGCGCTATCACCATGTGGATGGTATTTACCGAGCACATCACCGACAGTACGTGCTGATTTTTTGAATTTAGCCGCCGCATTTAAACCCAGCTCTGACATCGCATAAACAATCCGGCGTTGTACCGGCTTCAGCCCATCGGCAACGGATGGCAGGGCACGATCCAGAATGACATACATGGAATAATCGAGATAGGCTTTTTCAGCGAAACTGGCCATTGCCATGTTCTCGATATTTTCATTTTCCAGAGCCAGCTGTGCCTGTTGTAGCTGATCAGATGGTTTACTGGATTTTGATGATTTTCTTTTACTCATGCAGGTATCTTATTTCTCTTGTGGCCCAGGTTAAGTTATTTTTACTTTATGGCACGACTATATTTCAGCCTCGTCACCCTTCTCTCTCAACCAGATTTTACGATCACCGGCACGACTTTTTGCCAGCAGCATATCCATAACGCTGAAAGTTTTATCACCAGGAGTAAATTCAAGACGCACCAGGCGACGAGTATCAGGGTCCATGGTTGTTTCACGCAGCTGTATCGGGTTCATTTCACCCAGACCTTTGAAGCGCTGGACGTTTACTTTGCCGCGTGCCCCATCATCTTTCATTTTCTGTATGACGACCTCTTTTTCCTCATCGTCCAGGGCATAACGAACGACCTTGCCGATATCAATACGGTACAGAGGAGGCATCGCAACGTAAACTCTACCGGCCTCGACCAGGGCCTGAAAATGGCGCAGGAAAAGTGCACATAACAGGGTGGCGATATGCAGTCCGTCTGAATCCGCATCGGCGAGGATACAAATCTTGCCATAGCGCAGGTTTTTCAGCTCGTCAGAACCCGGATCCAGCCCCAGTGCAACAGCAATATCATGTACTTCCTGCGATCCCAGAACCACCGTTGAATCCACTTCCCAGGTATTCAGTATCTTCCCCCGCAAGGGCAGTATCGCCTGGGTGTTTCTATTTCGAGCTTGCTTGGCTGAGCCACCGGCGGAATCCCCTTCGACCAGAAACAGCTCTGTCACTTCCAGGTCCTGGGCGACACAATCTGCCAGTTTGCCCGGTAATGCAGGACCGGAGGTCAATTTTTTTCGCTGAACTTTTTTGCCCGCGCGCTGACGTGCTATGGCGTTGCTGATAGCCAGCTGGACAATAATTTCCGCCTCTGCTGTATTGTGGTTTAACCACAGGCTGAAGGCATCTTTAATCGCTGCGGAAACAAACCCGGATGCATCGCGTGAAGACAGGCGTTCCTTGGTTTGTCCGGAAAACTGCGGCTCAGTCATACGTAACGACAACACATACGAGCAGCGTGCCCAGACGTCGTCAGGCGACAGTTTTATCCCACGTGGCAACAGGTTGCGAAATTCACAAAACTCACGCACAGCATCAACCAGGCCACTACGCAGGCCGTTAGTGTGGGTGCCGCCCAGAGAAGTGGGAATAAGATTGACATAACTTTCGGTGACCAGTTCTCCCGCTTCGGGCAACCAGGCAGTCGCCCACTCTAGCTCTTTGTCTTCATCACTGAATTTACCGTTAAAAAGTTCCGCCGGAATAACCGGGGTATCGCCCAGTTCATCCAGTAAATAATCACGTAGGCCATCTTCATACTGCCAACTTTCGTTTTGTTCCGGATCAGCCTCCAGTATTAAACTGATTTTCAGCCCCGGACAGAGTACGGCTTTAGCACGCAATACATGTTTCAGCCTGGAAAGACTGAAGTTCACTGAATCGAAAAACTGTGGATCCGGCCAGAAATGAATCAGGGTACCGGAGTTTTTCTTGCCTACTTTATTTATCTGCTTGAGATCAGATTGTTTCTTACCATCAGCATAAAATTGCTGGTATTCATTCCCATCACGCCGGATGCGAACTTCAAGCTTGCTGGACAGTGCATTGACAACAGAGACACCAACGCCATGCAGACCACCTGAAAAACGGTAGTTTTTATTGGAAAATTTACCGCCTGCATGCAGCCGTGTGAGTATCACCTCTACCCCTGATACCCCTTCTCGCTTGTGGATATCAACTGGCATGCCACGACCATTATCTGCAACGGATACAGAACCATCGCGTAATAGAGCAATGCGTATTTCGCTGCAGTAACCGGC
The DNA here is from genome assembly GCA_030636465.1 of Gammaproteobacteria bacterium. Lineage (GTDB taxonomy): Bacteria > Pseudomonadota > Gammaproteobacteria > BMS3Bbin11 > BMS3Bbin11 > BMS3Bbin11. The sequence goes on along the minus strand of DAOVWW010000009.1, from coordinate 8,952 downwards.
TATCGCTTCATCAACACTATTATCAACCACCTCCTGAACCAGGTGATTGGGACGCTCGGTCTGAGTATACATACCCGGTCGTTTACGCACAGGTTCGAGGCCAGTGAGGACCTCAATACTGGATGCGTCGTAGGCAGCGCTCATGTACAGACTCTTTTTTTAGTGATTTGGCTGTAAAAACTAATTTTCTTAATCCCGCCTGGTCTTGTTCGAATACGGTTTGAGGTTTCTCATTCTGGACAAAATCTTCTCTCTGCTGGCAGCATAGGCAAAGCCCCGACAAAGATAGCTATCAATCAACACTCTCCGGTAACGACCATTTGATTCATCAATTACCGGCCGCCAGCCCTGGTCTGCAAAGGGCTTCAAAGGCCCCTCTGAACCAGCAAAAGCAAAGGGTTGATAACGCCTGTAGCCGCAGTCCAGCCCTTCATAGGCTACCGTGCGGGCACCATGAGGAGATATAGCAACAGTGACTAAACGAACAGTATTTTCCTTTTTACTGGAACTGATTGATGAGATATCCACATAGAAAATCTGGCTCGACTGGCGTATATTCAGCTGCCGAAGATTAGTGTCGTCCGGATATTCAGGCAGACCGTCTATGCCCAGGGGTTTAGGCTCAGAACTTTCACGCTTGCGTTCAACATGATCACTTTGCGCAGTGTCATCAAATAATTGATCTGCCTGCAATGTCGAAGACAGAACAATCAGCAGAAAGAAAGTTAGGGGTTTCAATATATTTTCTCAACAGAAAAACTAGTCGTTTATTATACATAATGATGGTAAAACTTATTACTGTTGTATCGTTAAAATATCTAATTTTATAAGCCCTGAATTAATACACACTGACCAACTATTCATCAGCTCATAGCATACCTATTGGAAGTCTAAACATGCCCGCAAAAAAAACCGCTACCCCTGATTTTGAAACGGCAATGAAAGAACTCGAAGAAATTGTTGAAAACATGGAAAATGACCAGTTAACACTGGACGAATCGCTAAAGCAATTTGAACGTGGTGTCGAACTCAGCCGCATCTGCCAGACCAATCTGAAAAAAGCCGAGCAAAGAGTTGAACAACTGGTAAAAAAACACGGCGAAATGGTCATTGAACCCTTCGATTCGCATCAGAATGAAAGCCAGGATGACGATTAAATTGTCATCACTCGGCATCGATGAACAGATTAGCCCTTACCGGGCCCGCCTCGAGTCCTGCCTTAATCAAGTCCTGCCTGCGGAAAATCTTGCACCTGAATCACTGCATCAAGCCATGCGCTATGCCACCCTGAATGCCGGAAAACGCCTGCGTGCCTGCCTGTTATACCTGACCGGTGAGATGTATGGTGCCAGTCCTGAAGATCTGGATCTGCCCGCTGCAGCAGTGGAATTGATACATGCCTACTCGTTGGTACACGATGACCTGCCCTGCATGGACGATGACGACCTGCGACGGGGGAAAGCAAGCTGTCACAAGGCCTATGATGAAGCAACTGCCATGCTAGTCGGTGACGCACTGCAGTCACTGGCATTCGAACTGCTCTCATCGCTGCCTCAGAATATTAGCCAGGCATTAAGCCAGACCCTTGCCAGGGCATCAGGTTCAAGAGGCATGGCTGGAGGACAGGCACTGGATTTACTGGCCGCTGGCAAAATCACCGACCTCGCATCGCTGCAAATGATACATTCGATGAAGACCGGCGCCCTGATTGAAGCGGCGGTACTGATGGGAGCGATAACCGCAGGTTTGACCGATCGTCTGCAGCTACAGCACCTGTCGGATTATGCCCGCGCACTTGGACTGGGCTTTCAAATTCACGACGATATTCTTGATGTCACCAGTGATACTGAGACGCTGGGCAAGCAAACGGGAGCAGATGAAGAAAACAACAAAGCCACCTACCCCGGCCTGATGGGCCTGGAAGGCGCTAAACAGGCGGCAAACGACGCTTACCAGCAGGCCGACCAGGCATTAAAACGACTGCAGCTGAATACGCAAAAGCTTCAGATGCTAGCTGATTACGCTATAAATCGAATATACTAGCGATATGGCTACCGACATACCAATTTCCCATAATGATCAAGCAGATCATGATTTACTGGATTTAGACGCAGACCTGCTGCCACAGATCGATTCTCCAGAGGATCTCAAGCATCTTGATGCCCAGGATTTACCGCGACTGGCCGATGAACTGAGACAGTTTCTTATTGAGTCCGTCTCCGAGACAGGTGGTCACTTATCCGCAGGACTCGGTACTGTTGAGCTCACTATTGCACTGCATTATGTATTTAATACGCCGGAGGACAGGCTGGTGTGGGATGTCGGCCACCAGACTTATCCCCACAAAATCCTGACCGGACGACGCAAGGCCATGCCTACATTGCGTCAAAAAGGCGGGATGTGCGGTTTCACCCGCCGCGAAGAAAGCCCATACGATACATTTGGCGTAGGGCACTCCAGTACCTCCATCAGCGCAGCACTGGGCATGGCCGTAGCAGCAGCCGTTAAACAGGAAGAACATGATGTCGTCGCTATCATCGGAGATGGTGCAATGAGTGCGGGCATGGCATTTGAAGCACTGAATAATGGTGGTGAGATTGATGCCAATCTGCTGGTAATACTGAATGATAATGAAATGTCTATATCCGCTAATGTGGGTGGGCTTTCCAATCATCTCGCGCGAATAATGTCAGGTCGTGTCTACAGCTCCGCGCGAGAAGGCAGTAAAAGCATACTCAGTCGGATGGGGCCATTATGGAACTTTGCCAAGCGTAGTGAAGAACACATGAAAGGCATGATCATGCCCGGCACCCTGTTTGAAGAGCTCGGATTCAACTATATCGGCCCTATTGATGGCCATGACATGAATACCCTGGTGAAGACCCTGCGCAACATGAAACATCTGAAGGGCCCCCGCTTCCTTCATGTCATCACTAAAAAAGGCAAGGGTTACACACCGGCCGAAAATGACCCCTGCACCTACCATGGTGTACCGGCATTTGATATCGAGACGGGTGAACCGAAAAAGAAACCCGGTAGTCAGCCAAGTTATTCTGCAATTTTTGGTCAATGGTTATGTGATATGGCTGAAAATGATTCCCGCCTTATCGCTATCACCCCAGCAATGGGTGAAGGTTCTGGCATGGTGAAATTTTCAGAAGAATTCCCTGAGCGCTATTTTGATGTCGGCATTGCCGAACAGCATGCGGTAACCTTTGCTGCAGGCCTTGCTGCAGATGGACTAAAACCTGTCGTGGGTATTTATTCCACCTTTTTGCAACGCGCCTACGACCAGCTGATACATGATGTCGCCATCCAGAACCTGCCGGTAGTTTTTGCTATAGACCGTGCTGGACTGGTAGGTGCCGATGGCCCCACCCATGCGGGGGCCTTTGACCTCAGCTTTCTTCGTTGCATACCAAATATGACAATAATGACGCCATCTGATGAAGATGAGTGCCGAAAAATGTTAAGCACAGCTTACTCACTGGATACTCCCTCTGCAGTCCGATACCCGAGGGGATGTGGGACAGGTGTCGCCATTGAAGATAATTTGCAGACTATAGAAATTGGCAAATCCAGGCAAATGCTTAAAGGTAAGAAAATTGCCATACTCGCTTTTGGCAGCATGGTCAGCCCTGCAATTGAAGCAGGTAAAGCGCTGAATGCAACAGTTATAGATATGCGATTCGTAAAACCGCTGGATGAACAAATCATTTATGAGATGTCGCAAAATCACGAGCTGATTGTGACAGTAGAAGAGAATGCCATAAAAGGTGGTGCAGGGAGTGGTGTTGCAGAGTACCTGGCAAGCATTAAGAGTGACTGCAAGCTATTAAATCTTGGACTGCCAGATCACTTTATCGAGCATGGCGACACGTCAATTTTACTCGCTGACTGTGGCCTTGATGCGAATGGCATTCAAGAAACCATATTAACTGTGTTGCCAGTACCTCTTGCCCAGAGTTCTGAATCCGCCTAATATTCGCACCCACTTTACTTTCCAAGAATGAGATACCTGACGTGACCGAAAATTCTTCAATTTGTGAAAATGGCGCCTGTGATGAGATTGCAGACGTACAAAACAGTCATGATAATCGACAGATAACTATTGATAAAGTTGGTATTAAAGATATACGCCACCCTGTACGGGTAAAAGACAGGAGTGAAGGCGAACAGCATACCATTGCAAACTTTAATATGTATGTTGAGCTACCGCATAACTTCAAAGGTACTCATATGTCTCGTTTTGTTGAAATACTGAATCAACATGAACGGGAAATTTCTATAAAGTCATTCCGCGATATGCTTAAAGAGATGGGTGAACGCCTGGAAGCAGAAACCGGCCACATAGAAATGAGCTTTCCTTATTTCATCAATAAGAAAGCACCCGTTACCGGCGTAGGGAGTCTGCTGGACTATCAGGTGACCTTTAAAGGTGAACTTAAAAACAATCAGACATCATTGCTATTAAAAGTAGTCGTACCCGTGACGTCTCTTTGCCCCTGCTCGAAAAAGATATCTGATTATGGCGCCCACAATCAACGTTCACATGTCACAGTAACCGTTCGTGCCAACAGCTTCATCTGGATAGAAGAGCTAGTCGAAATGGTGGAAAAGCAGGCAAGCTCGGAACTCTACGGCCTACTCAAGCGTCCGGATGAAAAATATGTTACCGAATATGCCTACGATCACCCTAAATTTGTTGAAGATATGGTCAGAGATGTCGCGGCAACATTGAATGCTGATAACCGTGTCGATGCGTATATCGTCGAATCAGAAAACTTTGAGTCCATACACAATCATTCAGCCTATGCCCTGATTGAACGAGATAAGTTAATTAACCCTGTTTAAAACAGGAATAATTACAGGCTCAATAAAAAGGCCGCCAGATTGGCGGCCTTTTGTGTGAACAGTCATTTCGGTGAGTGAATATTTACCCAGGCTATTTCTTTGCCTTTTTTGTAGACTTTTTCTTCACTGCCTTCTTCTTCACTGCCTTCTTTTTCGCTGCAGGTTTAACCGCTTTCTTTTTCACAGCTTTCTTCTTTGACGCCTTTTTCTTAACAGCCTTCTTTTTTACTGCTCTCTTCTTAACCGGTTTTTTCTTAGCTTTCTTTGTTGCTTTTACACTTTTCTTTTTTATGTGCTTTTCTATCTCTTTGTCAATTTTAGCCAGGCCTCTTTCAATATATCGCGCAGAGATTACATGATCTTTTATATCTGAAAGTTTTTCAGACAAGGGACGCATGGATTCACGCAACTCAGTTGCCATTTTCTTTTCTTTAACAAGAAGACCCTTAATCTTTTTTACCTGTTTCTTTTTAGCAGCAGTTGCTTTCTGCTCAAGCTTCTTTTCTGCGGCAACTAGTTTATCCTTCTCTTTCGCAATTCTTGTATTTGTACGTTTCAACTGCCGTAAAAGTTTAGCTTTCTCTTTTTTTAACAATGATTCAGTTTTATGCGTTAGCTTAATAAAGTCACGCCTTGCGTTATGAAAGACATCATGTGATTTGGAAACATTCTCTGGCATATTGCATCTCCTCTTTGATTGATACAGACATCATAAATTTTTATTGTTGCGTGTCAAGTCGCAGCAGAAAATAGTTCTTGCTATTCACGCAACAAACAAACCCTTTTTTTGCCACATATCAACATAACAATACCCACTTTTAGAAATTATTCAGCCATGATTTTTTGATCTAATGGATACTCTGTCATAAAGTTTATGGCGTCTATATTTCCCCGCTAATGACTTAACCAAGTCATTGCAAACTTCTCCTCTATGGTAGTTTGGCCTGTCTTAAATGGCAGGCATTTTTTTTGCTGTGCTTCGTTTACCGCTGTATCAACTCCATAGTACTGCCAACACGCTTCATTTCGAGATTACTAAGAAATGACATGCCGAGAAGAATTTCAGAAGGACCGGGGTCCTGAATTATTGAAGCCACAACATTGTCTACTTCAATGCTTTCCACGCTAACTTTTTCAAGAGTGACTATATAGGTTCGGACATTGCCATTTGCCGTGCTTGATATAGACTTTCTACCCGATTCATAATCAATACCAAGGCTACGAGCAGTACTCATGCTCATCGCTACAGAATTGGCACCTGTATCAACAAGAAAGGTGACAGCATTGCCGTTAATCTCACCCTGGGCATGGAAGAAACCACTATTTCCCATACTCAATGTCACCGTTTCGCCTATTGAAACATTATTTGCACTCCCTATAGACATGGCTTCAGTCGTTGGGTTGATATCTAAACCCAGAACTTCTTCTTTGCCGTTAATCTTTATAACTGCACGTTTAGTGGTTGATGAAACTAATGTCAGTCCTTCTTCACTGGTTTCACCTGCTTTTAACATCTGCTTATTTCCATCAATAAGTAAAATCGCCTTACCTTTAAAAAGTGCATAAACTGAAACTGATTTAATAGCAAACACAGAACTGCTAAAAAACATCGCATAGATACAGAGCAGGACAGGCAGGAGAATTCGTGTTTTGTGCTTTAATGTATTCATATAGCTAGAAATAACTTATTTCAAACAAAGAGTCAAAACATGAAGCGATTAGGGTTAGACCTTGGCGGAACAAAAATTGAAGGTGTAGTGCTCGCAGATGATGGCAAAATACTTATTAGAAAAAGAATATCAACACCAAGGGATAGTGATAATGCCATAGCCTATACAGAAATGCTTTCTGCTATAAGAAATTTCATCACAGAACTGGAAAATAATGTAAATTCACCCTGCAGTATAGGTATAGGCACACCCGGTACAATTTCTGCAGAAACAGGCTTACTGAAAAACAGCAATACCGTTTGCCTTAATGGGAAACCTTTCCTTGATGACCTGAAGAATTGTCTGAATAGAGATATACGCATAGCAAACGATGCAAATTGCTTTGCTCTTTCAGAATCCACAAATGGTGCCGGCAAAGGCTATGCTTCTGTGTTTGGCATTATCATGGGTACCGGTGTAGGGGGCGGGATAGTGATTAATAACTGCATACACGCAGGGGCTATGGGAATTGCTGGGGAGTGGGGCCACAACCCCCTGCAAGCAAATGGCCCAGACTGCTACTGTGGCCGTAGCGGCTGTGTTGAAACGCTAATTTCAGGCCCCGGATTTGTTTCTGATTATCAAAGATCTGGCGGTAACCTGGGAGTTCATCCGGCAGAAATCATAGAACTTGCAGAACGGGGAGACCCAATCGCCAGCGCCAGTGTTAAAAGATTTCTATCTAATTTCGGACGAGCCGTTGCTACCGTCATCAATATTCTGGATCCACATGTCATTGTTCTGGGTGGAGGCTTGTCTAACCTTGATATCCTCTATACACGAGGGAGAAAGGCTATAGAGCCGCATGTTTTCAGTGACCAGTTCACTACACCCGTTTTAAAAAATCAGCATGGTGATAGTTCGGGTGTGTTGGGGGCAGCGTATTTGTGGGATTAAAAGAAGTTTCATGACTCCGAGCCAATTACCCAGTAAAATCCCCCATTTCCGACACTATAAAAGTAACCCCGATAATGCGCACATCACAATTTCTTCTCGCCACCCTTAAAGAAACCCCTGCCGATGCAGAGATTATAAGTCATCAGTTAATGCTCAGAGCTGGAATGATCAGGCGAGTAGCCGCCGGGGTATACAACTGGCTGCCATTAGGCCTGCGTGTGCTGCGTAAGGTTGAAGCTATTATTAGAGATGAAATGGATCGTGCCGGTTGCCAGGAGTTATTAATGCCTGCTGTTCAACCTGCTGAACTCTGGCAGGAATCCGGTCGCTGGGAGGAATATGGACCTGAGTTATTAAGACTGACTGACCGCCATCAGCGTGAGTTTTGCTTTGGTCCAACGCATGAAGAGATTATTACTGACCTGATTCGAAAGGAGATTAGAAGCTACCGCCAGCTACCTGCGACTTTTTACCAGATACAAACAAAATTCCGTGATGAGATTAGACCCCGCTTCGGTGTAATGCGGGCACGTGAGTTTTTGATGAAGGATGCCTATTCGTTTCATAGCAGCGCTGAGTCACTTGATGAAACCTATCGGACCATGCACGCGGCTTATACACGAATATTTACTCGACTGGAACTGGAGTTTAGCCCGGTAGAAGCAGACTCCGGCTCCATCGGTGGTAGCGCCTCACATGAATTTCATGTCCTCGCTGATGCCGGTGAAGATGGCCTCGTTACCTGTTCTGATTGCGGTTATGCTGCCAACATTGAGCAGGCGCCTGCATTACCTCCCGTAGGCAAAAGACCTGCGGCCACATTGAAGATGGAAACTATAGATACCCCCGGCCAACGCAGCATCGAACAAATATCTTCATTCCTCGGTCTAAAAGCAGAGCAAATAATTAAAACCCTGCTGGTTCACGGTGCAGATGGACCTGTTGCGCTGTTACTTCGCGGCGACCACGAATTAAATGAGATCAAAGCTGAGAAACTACCCATGGTTTTAAAACCATTAACTTTGCTAAGCCCCGAAGAAGTTAAACAGGCTACAGCTTGTGCACCCGGTTCTGTCGGACCGGTTGGATTAGAAATTCCTGTCATCGCTGATGAAAGTGCGTTGAGACTCTCTGATTTCATCTGTGGAGCAAACAAAGATGACCAGCATCTAACAGGTGTGAACTGGGAACGGGATCTGCCTGAGGCTGAACTGGCCGACCTGAGAAACATTGTCGAGGGTGACCCATGCCCACGCTGCGATTCGGCTGTCACAATTCGTCGCGGTATTGAAGTTGGCCATATATTTAAACTGGGTACCAAGTATTCTGAAAGCATGAAAGCCAACTGCCTGGATCAGAATGGCAAAGCTGTCGTTATGCCTATGGGTTGCTATGGCATCGGTGTCTCTCGTGTCGTCGCAGCAGCCATTGAACAATCACATGATGATAAAGGTATTATCTGGCCTGCCAGTATTGCACCATTTGATGTTGT
>DAOVWW010000107.1 GCA_030636465.1 Gammaproteobacteria bacterium | reverse complement strand
TGCTTTTTTAGAATCCCATTGTCACAGCCTTCACGCAGGTAGTAGAGTATTTCCTGGGTACGCTCCAGTGCGAAGGTGGGGATGATGACATTGCCACCGCGCGCATGCGTAGTATTGATTGCTTCATATAATTCTTCGACAGATGGCTGTAATAACTTATGCTGTCGGTCACCATAGGTCGATTCCATAATGACTACATCGGCCTGAGGCGGTTCAGCAGGATCACGCAGGATGGCACGACCGGGGTAACCGAGGTCACCTGAGAAAAGCAGCCGGCGACGTTTGTCTTGCTCTTCAAGCTCGACCAGTATCGATGCAGAACCAAGAATATGGCCAGCTTCGATAAATGTTACCCGGATGCCCTTATCTAGCTCTATGGCTTTATCATAGGATGCTTTTCGGCCAAAAAAATCGGTAGCATTCAGTGCATCAAGGGTTGTATAGAGAGGACGGATATCAACAGTATCCTTTCCTCTTCGCAGAGCTCTGCGTTTCCGGTAGCGGGCATCTTCTTCCTGCAGCCCTGCTGAATCCAGCATCACCAGCCGAGCAAGTTCTCGCGTGGCTGAAGTGGTAATGATCTCACCCTTGAAACCTTTCCTGACTAAAAGTGGAATTCGCCCGCAGTGGTCGAGGTGGGCATGGGTCAGTAATAAATAATCGATGCTTTCAGGCTTGAAGCCAAAGTCTTCTGAATTTTCTGCAGTGATCTCTCTGTGGCCCTGATACAGGCCGCAATCTATCAGTATGCGCTTACCGCCACATTCGACCAGATGACAGGAACCTGTGACATTTCGGGCGGCGCCATGAAAAGAAATTTTCATCACATGTACTCAGCTTCAGCGATCAAGGCTTGTGTTTTACCGGTTCCAAATTGCTAGCGCTAATGGTGGCGGCTGATTGCCGGGGAGGCAATATTTTTACCACGATGACAGAAATATTATCCGGCCCGCCGTTCTCATTGGCCAGCTGGATGAGTTTTTCAGCAGTTTTTTGCGGGCTGCCATTCTGGTTGAGAACAAAGCCGATGGTATTGTTGCTGACGACTTCTGTGAGTCCATCAGAGCAGAGCACAAAAACATCACCGACTATCGGGCAGCCGGTAATAAATGTGGGTTCAATTTCACGGTTGCCCATGGCCTGCAATAACAGCCCTCTTTGCGGGTGACGTTTGGCATGTTCTTTTTTGATGGAACCTTTAGCCACCATGCCCTGTATCCAGCTATGGTCTTTAGATATCTGGCTAATCTGACCTTCACGGAAACGGTAGCAGCGGGAATCGCCTACATTGCCGATGACGAACCAGCCTTTGCAAATAAGCATGGATACAATGGTTGTGCCCATGCCACTCTGGTCTTCATTGCTGCCGGCTTCTTCGAGTATCTTTCTGTTAGCCAGCTGAATTGATTTCTCCATCAGCTCTGCTAAGGGCTCCGCTGTGGAAAAGGCATCTTCGGCAGAACCCTCAATATGCAGGCCAGCGACAAGAAACTGACTGGTCATTTCAACGGCTATGCTACTGGCGACTTCACCTGCATTGTGTCCACCCATGCCATCCGCCACAATAAAAAGTGAGTGCGAATCATCGACCAGAATACTGTCTTCATTATTATCGCGACGTCGACCGGTATCGGTAATCCCGGCAGATCTGATACGGATGTTTTTAGAGCGGAAAGGGTTGGGCTTGCTCATGATTTATTATTTAGTGCTGAGTATAAGTTGCAGTATGCGCTGGTAAGTTTTTGCCAGCTGCACAGGATCTGTCAGCTTAACATGTTCATCGATTTGATGAATGCTTGCATTGCACGGCCCGAGCTCTACCACTTCTGTTCCGGTCGGTGCAATGAATCTTCCATCCGAGGTGCCGCCTGATGTCGACAACTCGGGTGTGACCCCCAGTGTTTCAGTACAGGCGATGGTCACCGCATCGACTAATGCCCCTTTTTTTGTCAGAAAGGGGTTGCCGGAAAGGCGCCAGTCGATGCTGTAATTGAGCTTATGTTTTTCAAATACAGTTATGCTGCGCTGCTTTAATTCATCTTCTGTTAATTCTGAAGAGAAGCGGAAATTGAATTTCAATTCTACGCTGCCCGGGATAACGTTTTCTGCGCCGGTACCGGAGTATATGTTTGAGATTTGAAAGCTGGTAGGCGGGAAAAATTCATTGCCCTGGTCCCATTCGATTTCTGCCAGTTCATTTAATGCAGGCAGGGCGCGATGGAAGGGGTTATCAGCGAGATGCGGGTAGGCAACATGGCCCTGCTTACCGTGGATAGTCATATAACCATTCAGCGATCCGCGTCGTCCAACTTTCACCGTGTCACCCATCTGCTTCACCGAGGATGGCTCTCCAACGATGCAATAATCGATTTTGATGGACTGCTCTTTCAGCCATTGCATGACTTTTACGGTGCCGTTTATTGATGGGCCTTCTTCGTCTGATGTAATCAGCAGCCCGATGGTGCCGGGATGATCAGGATTCTCTTTAACAAACTGTTCGGCCGAGGTCACCGAGGCCGCTATAGATGTTTTCATGTCGGCACTGCCTCTGCCATACAAGTTGCCATCGCGGTCAGTCGGAACAAAGGGCGGTGAAGTCCAGTCAGATTCCGGTCCAGTCGGCACCACATCGGTGTGTCCGGCAAAAACAAATAGCGGACTGCCTGAGCCATGCGTTGCCCAGAGGTTATCGACATCCTCGAAGCGCAGGTGCTGACAATCAAAAGCCAGGGCCTGCAGGCGCTCACAAATCAGCTGCTGGCAACCCTGATCATCAGGGGTGACAGAAGCTCGCGAGATTAATTCGCGGGTGAGTTCAAGTGTTTCTTCAATCATTCTTCAATTATTAAATTCTACTTGAACAATTCGGAATATTTTTCAGCGTTAAAGCCGAGCTCAATGCTGCCAGGCAACTGCAATACCGGACGTTTGATAAGGGTAGGGTGCTGCAACAATAATTTCATCGCACGGGCTTCGTCCAGGTTTTCACGATCACCGTCTTCAAGCCCACGCCAGCTAGTGCTGCGCTTGTTGAGCAATGCTGTCCATTCAACACTCTCGAGCCACATGCCGAGAGTTTTTTTATTGAATTGATCAGATCTCAGGTCCAGAAAGTCATACTCGATGTTATTATCATCAAGCCAACGCCGTGCTGAACGAACCGTGTTGCAGTTCTTAATTCCCGCAAGGACTATCATCGTGCCATTAATACCTCATCCTGAGATTTTTATTAATTATCAGGCTTCACGCAACAATTCATTAATACCAACTTTGCTGCGGGTCCTTTCATCCACCTGTTTTACGATAATAGCGCAATTCAGGTTATAACTGCCATCTTTAGATGGTAAAGAACCGGGCACGACTACTGAGTACGGTGGCACACGGCCATAGGTGAATTCGCCTGTTTCGCGGTTGTAGATTTTGGTGCTCTGACTTAAATATACGCCCATGGCAAGTACTGCACCTTCTTCAACAATGACACCTTCAACGACTTCTGATCGCGCACCGATGAAACAATTGTCCTCGATGATGGTAGGAGAGGCCTGTAAAGGCTCCAGTACGCCACCGATACCGACGCCACCGCTAAGATGTACATTTTTACCAATCTGCGCACAGGAACCGACAGTAGACCAGGTGTCGACCATGGTACCTTCTCCGACATAGGCGCCAATATTGACGTAACTCGGCATTAGCACGACATTGGGTGCGATATAGGATCCCTGTCGGGCCGTAGCAGGGGGAACGACGCGGTAACCACCCTGACGGAAATCGCGGGTATTGTGGTCACTAAATTTTGAAGGAATCTTATCGAAGTAGTTAGTGAAACCGCCTTTGACAAAGCTATTGTCTTCTATGCGGAAATACAACAATACGGCTTTTTTCAGCCAGTCATTCACCACCCATTCGCCATCAATCTTTTCTGCGACACGTGCTTCGCCTGTATCCAGCAGATCTATGGCGCTGTAGACAGCGTCTTTTACATGGCTGGCGGCGGTGCGCGGTGTAATTTCGGCACGGTGTTCAAAGGATTCTTCGATCTGTTTTTTCAGGTCTTGCATTGTAATTCCTCAGGTAAAATCAGTTTCAAGTTTTTAAGCCAGAAGCTTAAAGGCTAATAATATTGATTATAGAGAACCCGTCATTGCGAGCAAAGCGCGGCTATCTCTTTAATTTTGAACTAGTCACTCAGAGATTGCTTTGTCACTACGTTCCTCGCAATGACGTATTTACGAAGTCTCTTATTCGTTCGGCGGCTTCTATGCATTCCTGCTGTTTTGCTACCAGGGCGATTCTTATTCGGTTTTTTCCTGGATTGCCGTTTATGGTATCTCTTGCCAGGTAGGTGCCGGGCAGGGTGACGATGCTTTCATGCTGAAACAGCTTTTGGCTGAACTCTTCCTCGTTGATCGGTGTTTCCGGCCACAGGTAGAAACCGGCTGCAGGATTATTCAGTTTCAGTACATCCTGTAATATATCAATAACGGCGGTGAATTTGTCACGATACGCGGCTCGATTCTGAATAACATGGTCATCGTCGTCCCAGGCGGCGGTAGATATGGCCTGGGTCAGGCGATTGGGGACGCAGCCGTGATAGGTGCGGTATTTAAAATAGGTGTCGATGATTTTACTTTCACCGGCGACAAACCCTGAGCGCAGACCCGGCAGGTTGGAGCGTTTGGAAAGGCTGTGAAAGACGATGCAGCGTTCAAAATCGCTGTTGCCCTGTTCAATAGCAACCTGTAACAGGCCTGTTGGCGGTTTTTCCTCATCACGATAAAGCTCGCTGTAGCACTCATCTGCGGCAATGATGAAATCATAGCGTTCAGCCAGTTCCAGCGCATGTTTATAAACCTCAGTGGGAATGACGGCGCCTGTTGGATTATCGGGAGAACAGAGTATCAGTAGCTGGGTTTCCTGCCAGATGCTCTCAGGAACAGCATCCAGCTGCGGCAACCAGTCATTTTCCTCGCTGCTGTTGAGGAAATAGGGCGTTGCTCCGGCCATGATGGTGGCGCCTTCATAAATTTGATAGAAGGGATTCGGGAAGACTACACGTGCAGGGCCATGTTTGCTGCGATCGACGGTTGCCTGGATAAACGAGAACAGGGCTTCACGGCTGCCGCTGACCGGCAGCACATGTCGTGCCGGATCCAGTAGCTCCTGCTTGATGGAAAAACGACGACTCAGCCAGTTGCATATTGAACCCCTCAGGTCTTCCTCACCCCGTGTGCCGGGGTAACCTGCCAGTAAATGTCCCCCATTGGCGAGGATGCCATGGATAAAGGCCGGCGGTTCATGTTTAGGTTCGCCCAGTGACAGCATTATTTTTTGCTTGTCTGCTGGCGCTTGCAGTCCATTCAGCAAGCGGCTCAGGCGCTGAAACGGGTATTCCTGTAGTTTGTCGAGTCGGGAGTTCATGCAGATGTTTCCAGCCTTCTCGTTATATTTTGCCTGATGTTTTCCTGTTGTTCGCTGCTAGTTATGGGCTTGTCAGCAAGGTCGGTAACTATGAATATATCCTCAATACGTGCACCAAAGGTTGCTACCCGGGCATCATGCAGCTTGATACCGCATTCATCGAAAGCTACGGCTACCTGGTACAGAAGTCCGGGTCTGTCCTGGGCAATTAGCTCGATGAGAGTTTGATTTCCCTGCGGTGTTTCCGAGAAGCTTACCCGGGTCGAAATGGGGAATTGTTTCAGGGCTCTGGGTATATGTGCTTTTAACGGATCGCGACCTTTACGCGGCGATTGCAACTGCTCAGTTAATGAATCTTCAATCTCTTTCTGCTCAACTTTGTCACAGACGGCATCATCATTGTGATCCAGAACCAGATAGCTATGCAGCGCAAAACCAATGCGGCTGGTGTGCAGGCGGGCATCGACAATATTAAGGTTCAGACGGTCGAAGCCAGCCGTGGTCATAACCAGCAGGTTGGTAACGTCGGGAGTGAATATCAGTACCTGGGTGCTGCCTGTATCTTCGGCGTAACGGACAGCGACTAGAGGTAATTCCAGGGCGCTTACCTTA
>DAOVWW010000168.1 GCA_030636465.1 Gammaproteobacteria bacterium | reverse complement strand
TGTTAAAGGGGCCTTTACCGGTGCGCATCAGCCCAGGGACGGTCTGTTCACTTATGCCAATAATGGCACACTGTTTCTTGATGAGATCGGCGAAATGCCATTGCCGATGCAGGTCCATCTGCTTCGAGTACTGGAAGAACATGCTATCAGGCCGGTAGGAAGTAACCGCGAGGTGCCTGTCGATGTGAGGATAATCGCCGCCACTAACCGTGATTTGAGAGAAGAGGTAGAAAAAGGCAATTTCAGGCAGGACCTGTTTTACCGCCTCAACGTCGTTACTGTACGCTTACCAACCCTGCGCGAGAGGCTGGATGATATCCCTGACCTGGTTGAACATTTCATGCAGAATTTGTCGACTGACATGGGGGTTGAGCCGCATGTCATGGGCTTAGATGAACTCGCTCAGTTACGCAGTTATGACTGGCCTGGAAACGTTCGTGAACTGAAAAATGTGATTGAACGTTGCCTGCTTTTAGACCAGAGCCCGCAACAATGTCTTAGTAGCCTTTCCGGTAATGCAAACATCAAGCTTGACGAAAATGTGACGAGTAGCTTACTGCTCGAAGAAATAGAAAAGGCTCACATACTTAAAGTGCTGGAGATGGAAGGTGGTAACAAGTCTGCAGCAGCCCGGCATTTAGGCGTGTCTCGAAAAACACTCGAACGCAAAGTGCACGTCTGGAGTGCAAACGCTTAAGGAAGCTTTGGTGTTACTTCAATGATTTCTGTCGCAGGTATGATGCGGACTGTTGGTGGCACAGTTCGATACAAGCTACTGGCACTGGTGCTTTTCCCTATTCTCCTGGTGATGCCCGTTGCGCTGTTGATTGCAATTTACTGGGGGGCTACATTTTCCTACGATCAGTTATATATCAAGGTCAATACGGACCTGGATGTAGCCGGCGATGTTTTTAAACGAATACAGAAAGACTACCTGAATAAACTAAATACCTTAGGCGATTCCTATACATTTAGAACGGCCCTGGGCACCTCCGATCGACAGTCTATAGATGAGCAACTGCTTGAACTTAAGAATTCATCAGGTTTCAATTATTTACGTATTATTGAACAGGACAGCAGGCTTTTTTACACGCAGAAAAATGAAGGACAGGACTGGGTACGATCCTCGTCCTCATTACAAAAAGCCAGCCAGGGCGTAGCGGCTGTCGGCATCGAAATATTTAGTTCGACTGAGATACGCCAGCTAAGCGAAACACTCGCAAACATGGTGGAGCTGAAACTAATAGAAACACCGCGAGCACGATCGACAAACCGCATTAAAGAAGACCGAGCTATGATGATTCGCGCGCTTTACCCGGTAAGCAATGCACTTGGAGAGCTGGTGGCGATCCTGGATGGCGGTGTCCTGCTGAATGAAAACTTTGAATTTGTTGATGCTATCCGTGACCTGGTATACGGCCCGGGAAGTCTACCGGAAGGTAGTATCGGCACGGTAACTGTTTTTATCGACGATGTGCGCATTAGCACCAATGTCCCGCGCAAACCCGGGCAGCGTGCTCTGGGCACCCGGGTTTCGAATGAAGTGCGTACCGAGGTCCTGGATCATGGAAATACCTGGATTGACCGGGCCTTCGTTGTCAACGACTGGTATATCTCTTCCTATGAACCGATTATTGATATCGATGGTGAACGGGTGGGTATGTTATATGCCGGTTTTCTGGAAACACCTTTTCGCAATGCCTTGTGGCGGGCGCTGACAATTTTTGTACTGATGTTCCTGCTGCTGATGATCATTTCCTCGCTGGTGGCAATCTGGGGCGCCAAGTCTATTTTCAAACCCATAGAATCCATGAGTAATGTTGTTAAGGCAACCAGGAATGGGGTGGTAGAACGAATAGGAACGATAAAATCACATGATGAAATTGGTGAGCTGGCAAGAGAGTTTGATGCCATGCTGGACTTATTGCATCAACGCAACCAGGAGATTCAGTCGGCTGCTGATCAGCTCGACCAGAAAGTTCAGGATCGCACAGCAGAACTGTTACAGCGCAATGAAGATCTGCAACGTACCATTGCTGTATTGCAGGAGACTCGTCAGCAACTTGTCCATGCTGAAAAACTTGCCGCATTGGGTGAACTTACCGCAGGGGTGGCGCATGAAATAAATAATCCGACGGCTGTTATGCTGGGCAACCTTGACATATTGATCGATGAGCTCGGGTCTGACATCGGGCCGGTGCAAGAGGAAATTGACCTGATAGTTGAACAGATATACCGAATTAAAGATATTATTGATAACTTATTACAGTATGCACGTCCTGATGAATACGCGGGTTATATGACGGATGTTGATGTCAATGAGTTGATCAGGCAGACATTAAAGTTAATCCGTCATTATCAGCAAAATTCCTGCTTTGAGATCAGACTGCAACTGGACGCTGTGCAGCGTATTAAGATCAATCAGCAGGAGCTGAAACAGGTGATTGTAAATCTGCTGATAAATGCTATACATGCCCTGGATAAGAATGATGGCTGCATTGAAATATCAACCCGTGACTGGGAGCAGAAAGGTGTAGTTATCTGCATCGACGATAATGGAATGGGCATGACCGAGGAAGATTTGAATAGCATATTCAATCCATTTTTTAGTACCAAGCAACAGGGCGAAGGAACCGGTCTGGGGTTGTCTGTGAGCTATAGTTTGATTCGGCGATATGGTGGAAATATTACTGCCCAGTCTTCAACAGGAAAAGGCAGTTGTTTCATGGTATGGCTGCTTAGTGAACCAGAGCCGGTAGAAGATGAACTGACTATCATTGAGCAGTTGCATGCGATTGAAAAGGAAGTGTCGGTTAAGGGCTGAGAGTATTGTTTCGTCACAAAAACTGTCTTTGTTAGTCATCACCCCATAACAGCTGACCACAGTCTGTCAGGTCATAACCAGTAAGGTCTTCTGCCAGTTCATGGCCTTCCCGGCTGTTTAAACGATCTAAAAGGTCCTGGAACAGGCGCCGAAACCAGATTTTCCTGGGCAGTACAAAATCAAAGGACTCCCACCCTAAGGATATAAAGCCAAGACCAAATTCCTCGGCAGATGATCGGGAGCCGGGTGCGACGTCGGCGAGATCCATGGCGATAGCACTGGCAGCCTCACGTTCGGTAAGAGCGGTGACTTCTGATTTCAGTGAGCTATTGGTCAAACCGTGTTTGCTGAGGATTTCCAGCAGATAGCGCTGTGCGCCCGCACCATTTTGCCGTAAAGCCCAGCGAAACTGACGATCAAATAATTCTTTTACATCCTGTGTGTACTGCAACACCGGTGGGCTGACAATCAAACCCTGTTCCCGGCGAAATGCACGTATCAGCACCCAGCTGTGATGCTGGGCATAATTTCTTAGCAGGGCAGGGTGGCGGGTATGGCTTTCATTGGCGGGGCCCCAGTGTATGCCGCAGGCATCGGCGCGCTGCGACTGTAATAAATCCAGTCCCAGTCGCGTCCCGGTAGAGGTGTAGCTGATTAATACCTGTGAGCCGATGTCACGGGCATAACTGTTAATTAGACGATACAGCAGAGGGTCGTCACTGCCGGCGATGACCAGTCGGTCTGTCAACAATCCGCCATGGGCAGAATCCAGCATCCAGCGATCGATCAGCTCTCGGGGGAACATCCACTTGCCAGTGACTTTCGTTGCCGGTATGGTGCCTTCGTTAATCAGCGCATAGACTTTTTTCTCATTGAGATGCAAATAATCGGCGACCTGCTTTACGCTCATGAAAACATCCGGCATGGGTCTCATGACGGCTGACATTTTCAGCTTTCCTGGGGTATTTGAGTGGGTTGAGATTTTTTTATTTTTTCAGGTATAGCATCAAAATCAATAAACTCTGCACCATTGTAAATCAGGAAATGGCGGCCTTTGGCTCGCGCAATTAGCGTGACACCAATTTTTTTTGCCAGCGCCTGTCCCATCTCTGTGACCCCGGAACGGGACAGCAATACGGGTATACCCATTTGCGCTACCTTGATGACCATTTCAGAGGTCAGCCTGCCCGTGGTGTAGAAAAGCTTGTCATGCCCATGTGTATCGTTAAGCCACATCTGCCCGGCAATTGCATCGACGGCATTGTGGCGTCCGACATCTTCAACAAAATGAATCATATTATGGTCCTGACACAAGGCGCAGCCGTGTACGGCACCGGCACGTTTATAGACCTCATTATGTTCGCTTAGTGTTTTTAGCAGCCGGTAAATGGTTGACTGGCGGGTGATGACCTGTGGCAGTTTAATTTTGTCGATATCATCCATTAAACTGCCGAATACCGTGCCCTGACCGCATCCCGTGGTGACTGTACGGCGACCCAGTTTTACATCCAGGTCATCAACGCCGTTGTGAGTGGTGATGACGGCAGATTCTGTTTCCCAGTCCACCTGTATTGCCTTGATCTGTGAAATGTCGGGCAGCAGGCGCTGATTGCGTAACCACCCCAGCACCAGCAGTTCTGGCTGTGTTCCCAGCGTCATCAGGGTAACGATTTCTTTTTTATCCAGGTAAATCGTTAATGCACGTTCAGCTGCGATATGCCCATTCCGCTGCTGGCCATATTCATCTATGGCCGTGGTGCTGGTTGATGCCTGGAGTCCGGCATCAGTCAGTTGCAACCCGTTTGCTTTTACTTGCTGTTGAGTGAGACTCATGTTTATTAAACCTTAACCACCTGTAGA
>DAOVWW010000175.1 GCA_030636465.1 Gammaproteobacteria bacterium | reverse complement strand
TTTCCGGCAGGTTCTATCAACAATGGCGGCGTTCCACCATCAGCAGTACTGATGTTTGCCCCCATCTCTGTGAGTGGGTCTACGACCCGGCGCATCGGTCTAAGTGTCAACGATTTATCACCCACCAGCCGACTGGGGAAATCCTGACCAGAAAGCAGTCCAGAGAGCAATCGCATCGCCGTACCGGAGTTACCCATGTCGAGATCATGCTGAGGTTTTTTTAAACCATTCAGGCCAACACCATGAATGACCAGGCGTCCATCTTCGGGTCCCTCGATGTTGACACCCATGGCTCGAAAAGCAGCAATAGTCGCCAGTACATCTTCCCCTTCCAGCAACCCACTGACGTGGGTAACACCTTCAGCCAGTGCACCGAAAATAACCGAGCGATGTGACATGGATTTATCACCTGGTACCTGTATGGAGCCCATTAGACACCCGCCGGGACTTACTTTGAAACGTTTACTCATCATTTCCAACCTTGGTCACTTCAGGTAATTTGTCACGCGCAACTTTTGCACGCCTGAAAGCCTGTTCAAGCTGTTCGCCATCAGACTTTTCCAGATAATCTCTATATACCGCTAACTGCTGCTCCATCGAACTTAACAGAGGTATCAGTTCCTCACGGTTAGCCAGGCAAATATCCCGCCACATAACCGGGCTGCTGGCGGCTATGCGGGTAAAATCTCTAAACCCCCCCGCCGTATTGGCAAAAATATCATCGTGGCGCTCCTGTTGAGACAGGAAATCTACCAGTGAATAAGCCAGTAAATGGGGTAGATGGCTGGTCGCTCCGAGCATGGCATCATGATCTTCTGGTGACATCCTGACCACTCTGGCCCCACATACCTCCCACATCGTTTGAATAAGATGAACATCTTCTGCTGAATTTTCAGGCAAAGGCGTAAGAATCACACGGTGATCGATGAATAATTCTGCAAACGACGCGGCAACACCGGAATTCTCCGTACCGGCGATGGGATGCCCGGGTACAAAACAATCAATTTTTTCAGCCAGGGCCGAACGGGCTGCAGAGATGACACTGCCTTTAACGCTGCCCGCATCGGTCACCACACAATGGGCAGGAATATGGGGAGCGATTAGCTCAAGCAACGGTCCAATAGTCGAAACCGGTGTGGCAATTATCACCAGGTCTGCATCTTTCATTGCCAGCACAGGGTCAGTTTCAGCCTTGTCGATAACGCCCAGTTGCAATGCCAGGTCCAGTGTTTCGCGACTACGCGCCACACCGGTAATCTGACTGACGGCATCGTGTTCTCTCAGCGCTCTGGCCAGTGATCCGCCGATCAGGCCGATGCCAAGAATAACGACATGCCCGAAGCTGCATTCAGACATCATTACTCACCCTGTCCAGTACCTCTATAAACCGTCGGTTTTCTTCTTCCGAGCCCACTGTCACGCGTAAGAAGTTCGGCATACCGTAATTCGCTACAGGTCTGACGATTACACCCTGCTGCATCATTGCTTCAAACAGCCCATCGGCAGGCCTCGAAAAATCGATCGCAAGAAAATTACCTGCGGAAGGAATATAAGCCAGCCCTCGTTGCTCACACTGTTCGATTAGATATGCCATGCCAGTCTGATTCATCTCTCGACTTTGACTGATATGTTCCTGATCATCAAGGGCTGCTTCAGCGGCAACCAGGGCCAGAGAATTAACATTAAAAGGCTGACGCACCCGATTCAGGTAATCAGCCAGTTCTGGTGAAGAGACACCATAACCGACCCGTAAGCCGGCGAGACCGAAAATTTTGGAAAAAGTACGTGTCACCAGCAGATTCGAATAATCATCCAACCACTGTGTGCAATCCGGGTAACCGGCAAACTTTTCAGCAGTGACATATTCGGCATAGGCTTCGTCTATCACGATAATTACGTGGTCGGGTACATTCTCCAGAAAAGGCCGTAACTCAGTTTCAGTCAGCCAGGTACCGGTAGGATTATTCGGATTAGCGATAAATATCACTTTTGTACGATCAGTTATTGCAGCAGATATTGCTTTTAGATCATAGCCCCAGTTCAGTGCAGCTGTTTCTACTGGTATGCCACCTGCTGCCAGTGTCGCCAGCGGGTAAACCGCAAAAGCATGACGGCTGAAGATAACTTCATCGCCGGGATTCACAAAGGCACGGGTAACAAATTCGAGTATATCGTTGGAACCGTTGCCCAATGTAATGCAAGCTACGTCTAACCCGTGACGCTCAGCAATCTTCTGTTTCAATGCCGCGCCGTTACCATCCGGGTAACGCGCCAGATCATGCACCGCCTGCATAGCTTTAATTGCCAGCGGCGAAGGTCCCAGTGGATTTTCATTGGAAGCCAGTTTGACAGGTTTCGCTATGCCGAACTCAGCCGCCACCTCTTCTGCCGGTCGACCCGGCTGGTAAGGAGTGATTTTCTGTACACCGACGGTGGCCAGTTCGGAAAAATTAATTGCCATCGCTTTTCAGTACCCGATTAAAGATCGAGTACAGACTTTGGATAGGAACCCAGTAGTTTAAGCATCACTGCCTGCTGGCTAATTTCTTCCATCACCTCTGCAATGGCGGGTTCTGATACGTGCCCATCAAGATCAAGAAAAAAGACATATTCCCATAAGCCCCCGTGTGAAGGTCTGGACTCGATTTTACTCATACTTACTTTATGCCGTGCCAAAGGTCCCAGCAGTTCATATAAGGCTCCAGCCTGATTACGGCTGGACACCATAATACTGGTTTTGTCTTCTCCGGTAGCCTGCGTCTTAATGCCACCAATGACAAGAAAACGTGTGGTGTTGTTGGGGTCGTCTTCGATACTGGACACTAAAGAAGTCAGCTCATATAGCTCACCGGCCTGCTCGCCGGCAATGGCTGCGGCAGTGCCATCCTCTGCGGCACGCCTGGCGGCTTCAGCATTGCTGCTGACATTGACCTGTTCCACATGCGGCAGATTTGCCGTTAACCAACGGCGGCATTGTGCCAGAGACTGCTGGTGCGAATAGACCCGCTTGATTGCCTGCAGGGAGCCTGCTTTCGACAGCAAATGATGGTGTATACGCAGCGAAACCTCACCACAGACTTTAAGCGGTGAATCGATGAAATTATCCAGGGTATTACTGATCACGCCTTCGGTAGAGTTTTCAATAGGTACGACACCAAAGTTTGCCGCACCGGCTTCTACCTCACGAAATACATCATCAATTGAGGATAAGGGATTTATATTTATCGCGTAACCAAAGTGTTTTAAGGCGGCAGCATGCGAATAGGTGCCTTCCGGCCCGAGGAAGGCAACGTTTAAAGGTGCCTCAGCAGAAAGACAAGCTGACATCAGGGCACGAAACAGATGTGTAACATCGCTATCTTTTAACGGCCCCTCATTTTTATCAATAACATGACGCAGTACATCGGCTTCGCGCTCGGGGCGATAGAAGCTGCCTGTTTCACCCTGAGCGCGCTTGGCTACAGCCACATCAATGGCTATTCCTGCACGTTCACTAAAGAGGCTGAGGATTTTCTCATCCAGCGCATCAATACGCTTACGCAGCTGTATCAGGTCATTTGCAGATGTACTCATAATTATAGAGATTACCTATAAGGTGCTTATTATCAGACTACACGTACCTTTTTTATCCCTTCAATTGCACAAACTGCCTTTTGTGCATCATCGGGAATAACGCTGTCCGTATCAACCAGGGTATAAGCAATATCGTCATGGCTCTGGTTAATCATGTCACGGATATTGATATCGTGGTCTGCCAGTACCGTTGAAATCTGACCCAGCATATTAGGCACATTTGCATGTGTCACCACCAGGCGATTAACCGCTTCCTTAACCATATGTACATCAGGGAAATTTACGGAGTTAGCGATATTGCCATTTTCAATAAAATCACGCAGCTGATTTGCGACCATGATAGCGCAGTTATCTTCTGCTTCTGTAGTCGAAGCGCCAAGATGAGGCAAGGCTATAACTTTTTCACAGCCCGCCAGTTCAGGACTTGGGAAATCACAGACATAGGATTGTATGCGACCGGCATCGAGAGCACGCACTACCGCAGCATCGTCAACGATACCATCGCGGGCAAAATTCAGTATCACTGCGCCAGGTTTCATCAGGGCGACACGTTCATCATTAATCATGTTACGCGTCACATCTATTAATGGCACGTGAAAGGTGACGACATCGACCTTGTTTAGTAACACTTCAAGACTGTTGGCACGTTCCACCTCAGATGAAAGCTTCCAGGCACCTTCCACAGTCAGAGTAGGATCATAACCCACTACATTCATACCCAGGTTCAGGCAGACATTGGCAACCGAACGACCAATAGCACCCAGGCCGACAACACCGATAGTCCTGCCGGGCAATTCATAACCGGCAAATTTTTTCTTACCCTCTTCCACCGCCTTCGACATGGCCGACGCATCGCTGCTATCCAGTCCACGAACATAATCCCAGGCAGGACAAATATTACGAAAAGCCAACAGCAAACCAACAACGACCAGCTCTTTAACCGCATTGGCATTG